>JBCCSO010000057.1:0-14144 GCA_039199965.1 Chloroflexota bacterium
CGCTCGCCTGACTGCACAAGATCGTATGCACCGATAATGCCAGTACACAGAGCAGGGTTAACCGCCTCCATTCCCGCTTCTTTGTACCAAAGCACAAGCGGAACCTCACGCGGAATATCCTGTCGCAGAGCGATAACATCTGCAACCGGTGCCCAGCGAATGACCTTTGTCTGAATCTCTGGTGTCAGCGCGTATGACTGGTTCATGTAGTAAACTGAACCCCGCTGCAGCGTCAGGAGTAAAAACAAAAGCATAAATGCGTCTAAGACACCTTTAAGCAAGCCTGCGGTAAATTGGTAAGGTGACAGGCCCAAAGCTGGTAAGAGATTGAATCGCAACCAATCCTTAAGCCAATCAGGGAACAGAAACTGCCCGATGTCAGCGAGTGACATGGCGCCATTATAGCTTCACATTATGTAAATGGTCAAGCATTATGTTAACTAATACCCTATGGGTACTTTGAGAAAGGCTCTTAAATTTTTTCCCGATTTTTAGGCGATTCAAAAGAAAACCGAGTCGAAACAAGACGATAAAATCGTCTCACAGTTATCCTCTGAGCAATTAGACTGGATGATTATTACCTTTATAGGACTTTCGCTTAGTTGGGCATAAAAGCAGGAACTCTGGGCTGTCGAAGCTCAGCCCACAAATACTCTCTAAGCAAGCTGTGCTTAAGTTGATTAGGACTTTCGCTCAAAGGCGAAAGTCCTACTTTAATTGATCTTAGTTGGGGACTCCCCAGAGCCAAGGAAGCAGAGTAAGCAAGCCGATTGATACGATACCCAAACCCAGAGCATATCCCAACATTTTGTATGCTCGCGGCCGGAGCTTCTCTTGACGCAGTGCTTTATCAAGAAACTGCTCTGACCAAACCATTAAACCCAACCAAATTGTCCCTAGTGTGAAACCGGTTATGCGCGTTAAAGCGTGTATCGTGAAAGATGTCCATCCCGGCAAGCGCCATGTTTCGTTGTTAACCCACACCAGATTAACGTATAACATGAGTGAATAAAGCTGAATAAACGCCCAAACGAGCACCCCCACAAATAGAGCCCACCATAGATATTTCTCTACTTCGGGCCAAATCGGCTTGTGCCACTCTTCTTGTCTTCTACGAAACATACTGCCTCCAAACAAAAAAGCCCTGACGAATATCATTAACTCGTCAAGGCTTTTATTCTACAGAGAATCGATTAGTGTCTCAATTGATTACTTGCCTCTCATACGTGGGTCTAGCGCATCTCGCAAGCCGTCCCCAATAAAGTTAACGCTGAGTACGGTCAGTGAAATTGCCAAACCGGGCCAGAATATACGCAATGGGTAAAGGCGCATGTAATCGCGTGCTTCAAAAATGAGGCGGCCCCATGTCGGAAAGTCTGAAGGGAAACCCAAGCCTAGAAATGAGAGAGCTGACTCGGTAATAATAGCATTTGCAATTCCAACGGCTGAAGCAACCATCACCGGGCCCAAGACATTTGGAAAAATGTGACGCAGTAAAATTTGGCGGCGGCGAGTACCAATAGATTTAGCCGCGGTCACAAATTCAGCCTGCTTAACAGAAAGAACTTCGCCACGCACAACGCGCGCAGTGCTCATCCAGCTTAATAAGCCCATGACGGTCACAATCATCACGAAGATACCCAGCTCTGGACCCATAAGTGTGCGCAATGTATCACGGAATAGGAGTGTCACCACAAGCAACAAAGGCAAGATGGGCAGAGCGAAGAACAGGTCAGTGACCCGCATGAGCGGGCCATCTAACATAGGGAAGTACCCGGCAAGAATACCAATGGTTGTTCCAAACACCACTGAGATCAGCATCGCCGTGATACCCACCATAAGTGAAATCCGACCACCAGCCATCATCATGGCGAACATGTCGCGGCCGATAGCATCAGTTCCAAACCAGTGAGAGGTGCTTGGACCTTGATTTAATACCGTTAAATCGCTGAATTGTGGGTCAATGCGATAGATAATCGGACCAACCACAGAAAATAGGATCAAAAATACCAAGACCCCAAGTCCAAACATAGCTCCACGATGTTTACGGAATTGAATCCATACGTCTTGCCAAAGCGTTCTGACTTCGCCTAATTCTTCTTCTACTTGTGTATCTAAACTCGCAGGAGTTATTGCAGCCATAATTATTAGTGGTTAGCGGTTAGTAAATAGTAGATAGCAAAATACTAACCACTAGTCACTAACTACTAACATCTAGTCATATCGAATACGTGGATCAAGAATGCCATAAAGCACGTCTGCCACAATATTGAAAAGAACAATCAAAATCGCAAAGATAAATGTGATGGTCTGTACGGCCGGAATGTCGCCATTTTGAATCGCCACAATCAGCAACTGACCGATTCCATTAATTTTAAAGATCTGCTCCGTAATAATTGCACCACTGAAGATTCCAGGAATCTGCAATGCTAACAGCGTCACCACAGGAATCAAGCTATTGCGAACCACGTGGATCATGACAACAATCCACTCTGTAAGCCCTTTCGAACGAGCCGTGCGCACATAGTCCAAGTTCAAATTATCTAGCATCGATGAACGCATAAAGCGACTAGTAATCGCAGCATTAAAGAATGCCAAAACTGTCACAGGCATAATGATCTGTTTTACTTGCTCAACAAAGGTTGCCCAATTTGTAACCTCAAGTGAAGGGTCGTAAAAAGTTGGGAACCAGCCCAACCAGACACTAAACACATAGATAAAGAGCAAACCAAGAACGAAAGTTGGAACAGAATAACCAATTAGAGCGAAAAAGGTTCCAACATTATCAACCCAAGAATATTGTCTGTAAGCTGTAACAATTCCGAGTGGGATAGCAATGAGCGCACCAAAAACGTATGAGAGACCCATCACCCAAAGGGTTTGAGGCAGACGTTCAAGAATTGTGTCGAAAACCGGGCCGCGTGATTGCCAAGATAATATTCGGACGGGCGGTGGATTATCAGGATCATCGTAATCAAATATCTCTACACCTGTGAAATCTTCAAAGATAAAACGAGGTTCAACTATGAAAAACTGATTTAGCCACAGTATATATTTTCTCCATGTGGGCTCATTCACCCCCATTGCTTCCCGCATGGCCTCGCGAACCTCTGGGGGAACGGTCAATGGCAAGTTGCCTGTGGGGTCACCCGGAGCCAAGTCCAAAACCAAAAAAATCACCAAACTAATGGCAACAAGTGTTGGAACGGCCACCAATAATCGACGTATGATAAATCGAACCATTGTTAATCCTCGTTAAGAAAAATGCTACAAGTTATCAACTAACTTGAGCTGCCGTTTATTTAAAACTGAAGAAAAACGAAAGAAAATTTAGGAACAAACGATACAAATTTTTCTTCAGACTTAATCAAACAGTCAAGATTGAAGACTTCAATCTTTTTACTCGATCAATCTGCAATCCTGAGTCTTTGATCAAAATCAAGGAGGAGGTAGAAAATTATCCACCTCCTCCTGCTAGCTTAAGAATAAATCTTAGAGCCAGCACTAAAGGTCATAGATGACTAGTTCTCAGAACGTGTCCATTCAGCGATGTTCCACAATTCAGATCCCCATGGGTTGATGCGAACACCAAGGATGTCATTACCGGCCGCAGATACTGAACCACGATAGGTAATTGGAATGACACCTACGTCCTGAACGATGATGTCGTTCAATTGTTTGGTCAGTTCGATACGTGCATCTTCGTCACCAGTTACAGCCAACTCAGCATAAGTAGCAGCGAAGTCGTCGTTAACGTAGCGCATAATGTTACCGGTACCCCATGCATTATCTGGACCTGGAATTTCTTCTGGCAACCAACCTGAGAACATATCTTGGAAGTTCTGACCTGAAGCACCTGATGTGTACATCTGAATGTCAGCGTAGAACTTGGCGTACGTGTCTGGGCTGGATGGGTCACCACCGAAGAATACAGATGCATCGATGTTGCGTAGTTCAGTTTCGATACCGATTTCCGCCCACCACTGTTTGATCAGTGCTTGGTACTGTTGGCGAACTGCGTTGGTAGAGGTCTGGTAGAGTACGACCAAAGGTACACCATCTTTTTCACGGATGCCGTCCCCATCAGTATCGAGGATACCAGCTTCATCCAATAGTGCGTTTGCACCTTCAATATCCTGCGTTAGACAGTCATCATTTGCAGTTGAGGTGTACGCTGGTGGCCCTGGGAGAATATTACAGGTTGGCAGAGCCAAGTTACCGTAACCAATGGTGGTCAAAGTAACCCGGTCGATCGCCAAAGACATCGCCTGACGAACAGCAATATCGCTCAAGAATGGATGCGGGTTCGAACCATCTAGGTAAAGAGAACGATCATCACCCAATGATGGATCAGGATTGGTGAAGTTAATCAGAAGACGCTCTACAGCAGTACCACGGGCAGCCAACACCTTACCATTACCGGCCAATTCCATAGCAGCCAATACTTCAGGTGGAACCTGAGTGTTCCAAGCGTAGTCAGCTTCGTTGGTCTCAAGTACTGCGCGCGCTGCATCTTCAGCAGAACCGCCACCTTTCATAAATACTGAACTAAAGAATGGTTGGTTTTCGTTACGATAGTTTTCGTTTGGTGAGTAGAAAACAGAGTCATTTGACAAAAATTCGTCAACCACGTACGGGCCTGTACCAATTGGATTGAAGTTTTGGTCTGTACATTGAGCTGCCGCCGCACCAACGCAGTCTGCAAACTGAGCACGCTGTAGAATTGGTGCTGAGTAAGTGATGAATGCTTCATACGGGTATGGGCGTGGCTCTTTGAAGGTAACCACAACGGTCAAATCATCTGGAGTCTCAACGCTTTCAATAGCTGCGAACAAGTTAACTTGTGCACAACCTGTTGCTGGGTCAGAGCAATACTCGTAAGTGAAGAGTACGTCGTCTGAGGTGAATGGTGTACCGTCAGACCACACAATTCCTTCCTTCAACGTCCATGTTAGAGTGGTTAAGTCCTCAGAAAAGCCACCATTAGCTGTTGTAGGAATTTCTTCAGCCAATACAGCAACCAAGTTTCCAATATCGTCAAAGCGTGCGAGTGGCTCGATAACAATAGAAGAAGCTTCCAATTCTTTGGTACCACCTGATTGGTATGGATTTAAGTTAGAAGGAGCCTGCCAGTAAAGAAGTGTTAACTCGCCACCAGCACCACGTGCGGTAGAACCAACTTCTACTTCTTGGATCACTTCAACTTCAACTTCTTTCACAACTTCGACTTCAACCTCTTTCTCAACAACAACCTCTTCAACAACCGTTTCAGTTTCGGTTACAACACGTGTAACCTCAACCTCAACAACTTGAGGCTGGCAAGCAACTAAAAACATGCCTACCATTACGAACAGTACAAGATACAAACTTTTCTTCATATATTCTTCTCCTTTCAGAATAGACTTTGAAGATTTACAAACAATTCGAAACACAGCCAGTAAGGCTGCAGAAACAACAATTTTCCTCTAACCTTTGTCGAGGCTTCTAGCAACAATCTTCCCAGAAAATAAAACATCAACTCCAAGCACGACACACTGGGTCTGCGAGCTATACTTTGAACTTTTAACCTCTGAAAACAATTGCATCACAATTCTTTTTCTCAATTAACTAACGGGGAGCAAATTTACCTAGAGTCTTGGCGATAGGTAAAAATTTTGGACCAAATTTTGGATTTTAGTGAAACCGAAAGTTCTGTCAAACTAAACCCAAACTTGAAGGGAATTACACATAATCCGTATTAATCTTATTTTTTCACGCGACTGGCAGCCACAAAATGACCAGGGGTAACTTCAACCATTTGTGATTCTTGCTCAGTGTAGTCGAAGTCTGGGTCCATAATTAGCCGCTTACGCCCTCTCTCTTTGCTAGGATCAGGGATAGGTACGGCTGAAAGTAACACCTGAGTGTACGGATGCATTGGATTCTCGTAAAGCTCGTCAGTCTCTGCAAGTTCAACAATTTTTCCTTTGTACATCACAGCTACTCGATCACAGATATAACGAATCATGCTAAGGTCGTGAGCAATAAACAGATATGTTAAGTTAAACTGCTGCTGCAAATCCTGCATCAGGTTAACAACTTGCGCCTGGATAGATACATCAAGCGCAGAGATTGGTTCATCTGCAACGATAAACTCAGGCTGCAGTGCCAATGCGCGTGCAATACCAATGCGTTGCCGCTGACCACCTGAAAACTCATGAGGGTAGCGATTAATAAAGTTTGGATTCAGGCCCACAACTTCGAGCAATTCTTTGATTCTGGCTTGACGCTGGTTCTTTGGAAGCAGATTATGGCTTTGAATCGGCTCTTCAACGATGCTGCCAACTGTCATTCTGGAGTTTAAGCTTGCATGCGGATCTTGGAAGATCATTTGCATGTGGCGACGCATTTTTCTTAGGGGTTCGCCATCTAATTTGGCGATATTCTCCCCTCTAAACATAACTGATCCTGCGGATGGATCATAAAGTTTAAGCATAGTCCGGCCGGTTGTGCTCTTTCCGCTCCCTGATTCACCCACAAGGCCAAGCGTTTCACCCGGATAAATGTCAAATGAAATGTCATCTACCGCTTTAACCGCACCTATTTGTCTTTGAACAACAATTCCCTGAGTAATTGGGAAATGTTTGACCAAATTTTTCACTCGTACCAGTGGTTCTTTTTCGGTTGTTTTCATAATTCCTAATTTTCCTAAATGCGAGTTCAATTTAGCCTTGGCTCATCAACTTGGGGAGATCGTACCAAGCTGCAGTCAAATGTTCTGGGTCTCCATTTGCTACAGGAGATAATGGAGGACGTTCCGAAAAGCAGCGATCCGTAGCGAAAGGGTTCCGTGGTGCGAAAGGATCACCCGCTACTGGCTGTAACAAGTTAGGTGGTGAACCAGCAATTGGTTCCAGCCGTTGACTACCTTGGTCTGGTCGCGGAAGAGAATTAAGCAAACCAAGTGTGTAGGCGTTGCGAGTATCTTTGAAGACGTTATCAATCGGGCCGCGCTCCATAATGGTTCCCCCGTACATCACCTGAATCGTATCTGCGATGCCAGCTACAACCCCAAGGTCATGTGTAATCCAGATCATAGACATACCCAACTTTTTCCGCAGATCAATCATTAGTTCCAATATCTGAGCCTGTATCGTTACATCTAAGGCTGTTGTTGGCTCATCGGCAATAAGAAGAGATGGATTGGTAGACAAAGCCATAGCAATCATGGCCCTCTGTCGCATACCTCCAGAAAACTGGTGTGGAAAGTCGTTGACACGCAGATGGGGATCAGAAATGCCAACCAAATCTAGCAGCTCAATAGCATGTGCGTCTGCCTGTTGCCTTGTATAGCCGAGGTGCAGTTGAACAGCTTCCCGAATTTGATACCCAATCCGCAGAACCGGATTAAGAGATACCATGGGGTCTTGAAAGATCATTGCAACCTTTCCTCCTCGGACCCCTCTAATTTCTTCGCTGGACATCTTAAGCAGGTCATTACCCTCAAATAGTACCTGTCCACTTTCAATCCGGCCGGGAGGCATAGGAATAAGCTGGAGCATAGAAAGAACATGTACGCTCTTACCACTCCCACTTTCACCAACAATACCCAACGTTTCTCCCTCTTTTAGAGAATAACTGACGTTGTTGACAGCGTGTACAACACCATCCTGCGTATCAAAGCGAACTACCAAGTCTTTAACTTCTAAAATTGTCTTCATACAAAAAAGACCCCATATTGTCTAAAATAAGGCAGGAGAGTAGTCACAGCATAAAGCTCAATGTAGTTACGCATGTGAAATGACGCAGGCAATTTCCTCCTCCTCCGAACGAAATCACTCATCTAATCATTCTATCGCAAAGTGCGTATTTGCAAAACTTAAAACATAAATGTTGCATGGGCAGTTTTTAAGGTTGTTTCAGTGTTAAATTTCCAGCTTCTAAAAGCTACCAGATATTCTACTTTTTGCATTCAAAGTTTTATACGAAAAAATGCCAGACCTTATTGTTCATTTATACTAAATAGACTGGCCTCAACGCCAGTTTAGATTAACTTTTTCATTCAATATCTATAAAAAGCTCCGGCGTCTAATAGCTTTGCATAGCCGGAAGTTTACTTGGTAAACCTAAAGAGCAGGTGCTATCTGATTTCCGGAAATAAAACATCTAAAATGAGAGTGGAAGGTTAAAACACAAAACGAGTTCACTCCCCGCTCTTAATCGATTATGAATAACACAAACCTATCAAAAATTTTTGCACAAGTCGCTGATCTGCTCCAAATTCGTGGGGATAATATTCATCGAGTCCTATCATATCGACGGGCAGCCGAAACCCTGAGCGATTTGCCTCACGACATTAGTCACATCGCGGAGAAGGGAGAATTGACCTCCATTCCGGGAATCGGCAAAACGCTAGCAGAGAAAATTGAAGAGATTCTGGCAACGGGTGAGCTCAATTTTTTGAATCGGTTAACGGATGAAATCCCAATTACCATTCTTGACCTGCTAAAAGTAGAAGGGATGGGGCCCAAACGAGTTAAACTTGTGTATGACAAGCTTGAAGTCACCAGCATTGAGCTGCTCGAGCAGGCGGCAGAAAGTGGAGAGCTTGCCAATCTACCCGGCATGGGCAAGAAATCGGTTGAGAAAATTGTGGCAGGGATCAGTGCTCTGCGTCAGTTTGGTAACAACCGTGTGCGGCTGGGTGATGCGCTTCCGGCCGCAGAAGCGATCTTAGCACAGCTAAAGCAGCATCCGGCCGTCGCCAAAGCCGCTATTGGTGGATCGGTACGCCGACGCAAAGAAACCATTGGTGACATTGATCTGCTTGTTGCCTTGCATGACAATGGTGAAGCGGGCAGCGTCATGCAGGCATTCACCACGCTGGATGTTGTGCTTGAGGTCGCCACAAAAGGACCAACCAAATCACGCATTGTGCTGGACAATGGTATTGGTGTCGATCTGCGGGTACTACCGTCCGAAAATTGGGGGACCTTGATGTCATATTTCACCGGCAGCCAAGCCCACAATGTCAGATTGCGTGAGCTTGCTAAAGACAAAGGGCTCAGCTTGAATGAATATGCATTCTCTAAAATCAGCGGCGATGAGAAAATTCTATGTGCTAGCGAAAAAGATGTTTATCAGGTGCTTGATCTGCCCTACATACCCCCAGAGCTTCGAGAAGATCGTGGTGAAGTTGAGGCTGCTCAACAAGGCAAACTGCCTGAATTGATTACACTTAATGGTATCAAGGGGGATCTACACATGCACAGCACATGGTCTGACGGGCAGCACACCATCGAAGAAATGGCAAAAGCAGCTTTGGCACTGGGGCACCAATATATTTGTATCACCGATCATTCTTACAGCTTGGGAATTGCCAACGGGTTAACGGTTGACAGGCTAAAAGCCCAGCGAGAGGAAATTGAACAAGTGCGTGAAAAAGTGGGCGATCATCTGACGATCTTACACGGAACTGAAATGGAAGTTCGGGCCGATGGGGCACTTGATTTTGAAGATGATGTTTTAGAGTGGCTAGATTTTGTGATTGCGGCGATGCATACTGGGCTGAAGCAGCCGCGAGAACAGGTAACCGAGCGGATGTTAAACGCGATCGAAAACCCGCACGTTGACATGATCGCCCATCCCACCGGCCGGTTGATAGGACGGCGCTTGGGAGCTGACTTAGATATCGAAAAGATTATCGAGGCGGCCGCACGCACTCAGACCATACTCGAAATCAATGCCAATCCCGCCCGGCTAGACTTAAAGGATACCCATGTTAAGCTGGCCCTAGAGCAAGGCGTTAAGATAGCCATCAATACCGATGCGCATCACGTCGATCAGCTCAAACTCATGGACTTTGGGGTAGCAACTGGCCGTAGAGGATGGGCAATGGCTGAAAAGGTCGTAAATTTTTGGCCGATTCAACAGTTTCTTAACTTTATCTAAATGTCTACGGTGATCAATGAACAGCATTTTTACTGTACAATGCTGTACACTGTACAATGGAAAGGCAAGATGAAAGATCCAGGACAAATTTTTGATACAAAACCCAACACGTCTAACAACGCACAGTTTGACACCAATCCAACAGTCAGCCAGGTAGCCACTTTCACACGCAGTTTGAGGGCGGTTTTTCATGGACTGGATGTTGATATTGTCAAAGAGCTGTCATCCTTCGGGAATCTCCAAAATTATCAGCCCAGCGATATTATCATTCAGCAGGGCTTGGTCGGCGACACATTTTACGTCCTGCTAGAGGGGCGGGTAGCTATCACGCAAAAAAGCATCGGCGAAGAGGAAATTACCCTTGGCGTTGTGACTCCCGGCAAATACTTTGGCGAGATGGGGCTGCTAGATGAGGTAAGCCGCACGGCCACTTGTATTGCGATGACAGATGTCAAAGCACTTGAGATTGATAGGTCTGCTTTCGAAGAGATTATGGAAACACGGCCGAAACTGGCCTACTCTGTTATGTTTCACGTCCTATCAAACCTGCGCCGGAACGAATCTAACGCCTTAAATTCACTGGTTAAAAAGGCGGAAGAGCTTGAGGTAGCCAATCGGAAGCTACAGAGTGCCCAAGAAGCTTTAATTGCGGCCGAGCGCTTTAAACGAGAAATTGAAATTGCGGGAGAAGTTCAGCGCAGCCTGCTGCCGAAGGAGCTGCCTGAACACGATGGACTTGAGTTTTCTGCGTGGCTAGCCGCTACGCGGGCCGGTGGTGACTTTTACGACGTTATCGATTTAGATGACGAGCACATTGGGGTGCTGCTAGGCGATGTAGGAAGTCAGGGCATTCAAGCATCGCTGTACATGACAATGGTGCGCACCTTATTCCGCACTGAGTGCCGTCGATCGCTCAGCCCGCGTCAAGTTGCTCTGGCGGTTCACAACGGCATTATGGATGTGACCACTGTAAGCGATATGTACGTTAATGCTTTTTACGGCGTTCTTCACAAGCCATCCGGCCTGTTTACCTACATCATTGCGGGCCAAGAGCAGCCGTTCTTACATCGGCCGGGGCAGGGGATTGCTCAGCTAAAGGGTCGCGGGGATTTCCTAGGTTTGGCCAAAACAATCAACTTGCCTGAAAAACGGATGCGTACTCGCTCGGGAGACCGTCTCGTTTTGGTCAGCGACGGTATTTACGGTGCCACGAATGCTGATGGGGATGTGTTCAGCCAAAATACATTGATCAGGATCATCAAAGAAAGCAAAGATGAAAGCGCATCAGAGTTGACCCGATCAATTTCCAATGAGCTTGAAGGTTGGACCAACTCAACCAATCCCTATGACCACAATGATCTGGCTTTACTTGTCATGCGAATTGTGGGGTCGTGATCCGGCTGAGAAACAAACAGCAACCAGTGAAAATTTAAACGGCAAATTCTTTCTGAGTCTTTAATAATTATCGGCCGATTTCGAAATCTCATTATAATTACAACGCTTTCTTGCTATACGGCAAAATTTTTGACGCATTACTGGGGCAATTTAATTGGATTCGGAATCAACAGAAACGGCAAATTGGGCAAACTCCCCTATTTTTTGGCTGCTTGCAGGTATTCTATTCACCATTGCTGCGCTGCTTGTGGGGCTGGCCGTACTGGCTCAGATGATCATTCCACCCGAAACAGATGACGTCGCAGAGCTCGCCCAACCGACAATTATCCGTCTAACAGCTCCTCCTACAGCGGTCCCGACCAGCACACCTGATATTCCGACCCCAACCTCTATCCCAACATTTACCCCATCGCCAACGCCGAATCTGCTAATCGCACCGCAAGAGGTCAGCAGCGGTTTTTTCGCGGCGGTCGCGAATACCGCCGCCGTTAATTTTCGCAATGGGTTTGGCAGTTCAAATGCCATCATTTCTGTTTTAGATCAGGGAACAGTTGCTTTAGTCATTGATGGACCAGTAGACGCAGATGGGTTCACGTGGTGGCAATTGGAGCTTGATGATACAAGCCGGGGATGGGTTGCGGGTGAATTTCTCATCCCAGCCGGTGAGCCGGAGACGTGGCGTAGCCAGCGGGGAGAGTAGAAAGCGCCTTCCAGTGTCAACAAAACCTATAGCTGGGTGCGCTGCAAGCCGTTCCGATCTCGGAATTCAGCAATTTGTTTTTCAATAGACTCACGTTTGATCAAGGTATCTGACACTTGGGTAACCAAATCTGCTTCATACTTTTGCTTAGCAATCCGGGTTTTCTGAATAACAGATAGTGCTTGAGGCAAAGTGTCTTGAACCAGCGGCTGGAATAAGCGACGACGAATAATCGGCTGGCGCACACCACTTTCGTCGGCTTCATCATCTGCAAACCAACCGTCAAGCGGGGCAGCTACGTTTGTTTGTGTGCCATCTACCGTCACAGGTACGCCAGAAATCAACTGTGTTACAGAATCAATGACTCGATTGGCATTCTCTAAAAATCGAGATGGGACCCAGCCGCGGACTTGGTCAAACCAGCCGCTTAGCATGTCTAGCATAGATCCTACGCGATCAGAAATGCCTTCGAGGACTTCATACAAACCATCGTTATCACGCCGCATCATGTCGAGCCGAATAGCGAGCCATGTGCGGGCTGTCTGAAAGAGCGGGATTTGGCTGTCAAATTCAGAAATTTTGGCGCTGGCCTGAACCAAGCTATCGGATGCTGTTGGCAGATCGTCGACAAAATCATCCCATGCGGCCGACATCGCCCCCAACCCATTTTGGACCGATTCGCGGATGTTGATGTCCTCAAGCTGCTCGTAGAGTGCAACCAGCCCCAGCGCGGCCGCTTTGCTTTTGATTGAATCTTCTAAGTTAGATTCCAATTCAATGACTCTGGCCTCGCTAGTGGTTAAGTCCGATTGGGTCGCAGACAGTTGATCTTGGAGTTGGTTGACCAGATTCAGTAGCTCATCGTTGCGGGTCTGTGCACTGGCAAGCTGTTCCTGAGCTAAATTTAATTCAGCTGGGTTTTTGATTACTGGTTCTTGGGTTGGAATATCAAACTGAGCGGGTTCAAAATCGGCCGGTGGAGCAACCACCACTTCTGTAGTGCCATTTGGTAGATTCCGCTTGGCCAAGCCTGCACCAACCACACCTGACGTGATTGATGCAGCACCAATAACGGCTAAAAATCGTCTGCGGCTTATTGATTGATCATCATGGTGTTGAGACATTTTGAACCTCCGTATCTGTAAGTAAGAACAACAGGTGAGAGGCTTGGTTATGCCTCTCTAACTAATCGTTCAGATAGCCAAAGCGCTTGAGCTGACCTTCACGCCTGCGCCATTTGGGTGCGATCTTAACCCACAGCTCAAGAAAAATCTGCTCATCAAGCAACAATTCGATCTCTTTACGCGCCTCCGCCCCAATCCGTTTCAGCATATTGCCACCCGCCCCAATCAGAATCGCTTTGTGACTGTCGCGCTCAACAAAAATATTGGCTTTAATGCGGATCGGTTGACCAGACTCATCAAATGAATCGATGAGCACGGTGGTGCCGTGTGGAATCTCATCCCGAATGTTGAGCAGAATTTGCTCTCGGATCATTTCTGCCACGATGTCACGGGTGAACGTTTCTGTGATCTGATCGGCCGGGTAGTAGCGCGGCCCCTCTGGCAGTGCAGCCACAATGCTGGCGTACAGTTCATCGGTCCCCAGCCCTTTTTCAGCCGAAATGAAGAACCACTCAGTATCGTCTGGAAGAAGTTTACGGAACATATCGGTACGCTCAACTACCTGATCCGGCTTAATTCCATCATTTTTGTTGATAACCAAGATCGTTTTCCCACCTGCACGTGTCATCATATCAGCCAGATTAGCATCTTCCGCGTTGGGTGTTTGAGTCCCATCTAGCAGCCAAATGCGTACATCGGCATCTCTCAGCGCATCGACGGCGGTATCTAGCATCAGTTCATCTAATTTGTGGGCAGCTTTTTGCATAATGCCCGGCGTGTCCACAAAGACAATTTGATGGTTAGGCTCTGTAACAATTCCTAACTGTCTAATGCGGGTTGTTTGCGGCCGATGGCTAACAATCGCAATTTTTTGCTTGAGCATTCGGTTAAGAAGGGTACTTTTGCCAACGTTTGGTCGGCCGACCAACGCCACAAAACCAGATTTGTGCCCGTCTGGCAGCGGCTCATCTGGCTCAGGTTCTGAAAATACAAGC
>JBCCSO010000058.1:0-14079 GCA_039199965.1 Chloroflexota bacterium
GCCAGACAAGCCGGCCGCCCGCGTCGTGCCATAGCTTTCTCCAATAAAAAACTTTGGCGAAGACCAGCGCTGTTCGCGCGTGGTGTACAGACGGATGAATTCTCCAACCGACTCAATATCTTTAGTAAAGTTCCAGAACTCTTGCCCCTCAATGCCTTCAACCGCTCGGCTAAAGCCGGTGCCAACCGGGTCGATAAACACAAGGTCAGTTTGATCTAAAATAGAATATTCGTTGTCTTCAACCTCATACGGCGGCCGGATAAGCTCGTTGTTATCATCGCTCATTGGTACCCGTTTCGGGCCAAGCAAACCCAAATGCATCCAGACAGAGGATGAGCCCGGCCCGCCGTTGAAAGAAAAAGTAATCGGCCGTTTTTCGTTTTTCTTAGATGAGTTAAGCGTGTAAGCGATATAGAAAATTTCACCCTTGGGCTGCGGCGCCTTTTTATCCTCTTCGTCATGCAAAACGATGGTGCCTGCCACAGCCGTGTAGCTCAGTTTTTTTCCATTCAGTTTGATTTCATGCTGGGTGACAACCCGCTTTTCCTCGAATTTTGGCGCCTCTTTCTTTTCATCCTTCTTCATCTCTGCTGTTTCGTTTTGCTCTGACATGGGCCATCTCCATATTGGTGGTGGAAAATAAAAAAGCCTCCAGAATAAATCCAGAGGCTTTTATCTTATCTAATTTTTGGTCAAGTCCAATAATTTCAGCAATTAGCATCCGTAAAGTTAATTAAAGCTAAGTCTCAGCCAACAACCTTTTTGGAGACGATTGGAGCTTGAGTCTCTCCCTAAGTGGGCTAGTAAAATTTATTGCGGTGGGATCTTGATCTCTTGTCCTATTTCTAAGCTATTAACGTTTGAGATGTTGTTGTATGCAGCAAGTTCAGCCACAGTAAAGCCGTAGCGTAACCCGATTCTGAACAGAGTCTCTCCGGCCGCCACGATGTGTGTAGTTTCTCCTGTGGGAACGACAACTGTCCCGGCCGCTGGAATCACCAATTCTTGCCCAGCATCAATGCTGTTGACGTTAACGATTCCATTGGCAGCCGCCAATTCTGCAACGGTTAAATTGTAGCGTTGAGCGATGGAGAAAAGTGTTTCTCCACGGGCAACAACGTGAGTTGTGGCCTGGCCACTATTATTTTGAGTCTCTGGCGTCTCTGTCGCAGGTACAGGGGTTGGTGGAATAGGGGTTGGTTCTTGAGCGGCTTGCTCCCCACCATTTTCTTGATTCGCGTTGTTATCTTCACCCTCTGCAGCGGCGGCATTGTCACCATTGCCTTCGGCAGGCTGCTCTTCACGAGGTGTTTCGGGGGCAACATAGCCATCACCTTGATCATCTGCGGCCGGTTGATCGGGGTTTTGTCCATCATCTCCTGAAGCTTCCTCACCGGTACCATCACCAGCAGGCTGATCCCCACCTTGATTACTATTTTCTTCCTGATTGCTCCCAGCGCCGTTATTTGTATTGTCAACATCTGTATTCACTTGCACTGGGACAGGTTCATTTTCAGCAACACTGCGTGTGTTTAAGCCACATCCAATTAAGAAAATTACTGAGCAAAAGGCTATACACAACAAGGCAATTAAACTGCGATTTTTCATGACGTTTTGGGACTCCAAATTAGAGAAGTAAGTAAAAAAATTTGTCTTTAAATTGACATAATGCAGTCTATCATAAGGCGTGTTGAGGGTCAAGATGGCGACCGACGCGCATAATGTGCCGTCAGGGGAGTTCAACCGGCCGTCCCGATCAACATCATCGAAACGTCTCAAATTTACAGCCCTTAAGAGCCCCGAAGCTCATCCATTAACCAATCGATAAATAAATCCTAGCAATCATCTGCATTAAGCTATAGTTGTTGCATGGCAAAGTTCACTTGAATATAATGCTCCGCAAATATTTTCGGAATTCACACATTGAAACGCCTAGAAAACATAGTGGATTTGGGAAGTATTTGTTTAAAAACCAGTGGGGAAGCAAATAAGTCTCTAAATAATGAAATTTCACTCTTATTTGGAAAAAGGCAATAATGTTCAATAACTGTCCTTTGAGGCAGTTTTTTCGTATTCCAGAATCAATAAATTGAGGAGATGAATATGTCGTTTAAACGAATTTTCTGGATGGCGTCAGCATTAATGGCGCTAGCGGTACTGGCAGCATGTCAGCCGCAAGTTGTAGAAGTTGAGGTAACACGTGTTGTTACTGAAACAGAAGAAGTAGAAGTTGTCGTAACCGAAATCGTTGAAGTTGAAGGCGAAACTGTCGTTGAAGAGGTTGAAGTTGAGGTAACTGTTGTCGTAGAAGCAACCGAGGTTCCTGACCCACAGGGCGGTGAAGTCGTTTCTTCATCGTTCGCAGACATCAACACCTTGAACCCGGTTCTAGGGAACGACAATGCGTCATCAACAAATTACGGTCTGATGTTCGATGCAATGGCAACTCTTGACCCATTCTCGGGCGCAGTAGTTCCAAACTTCGCAAGCTGGGAAACATCAGACGATGGTTTGGAAGTTACCTTCACCATTAATGACGGCGTCAGTTGGTCAGATGGCACACCTATTACCGCCAATGACATTGCATTCACATTCGATGCGATTAACACGGAAGACGTTGCGTCACCGCGTCGTTCAAACTTTGCAAGTGTAACTGACTGGGTAGTTGTAGATGACAGCACGCTGACCATGAGCTTGTCAAGCGTCGATTGTTCAGTTCCAGCTAACGTTTACACCCAAGGCTTGATTCCAGCCCATGTGTACGACAATGACCCAACGACCATTCCTGACAACCCAGAAAACTTAAACCCAACAGTTGTTAGCGGTCCTTTCCAATTCGGTGAATGGGCCCCAGACGACTTTGTTCGTTTGGATGCCAATCCAGATTATTGGGATGGTGCTCCTAACGTAGATAGTTGGATTTACAAAGTGTACGCTGACCAATCAGCCGAATTTGCCGGTTTACTGGCCGGTGAAATTGACTACACCGGTGTTGGACCTGGCTTCGTGTCAGTTGTTGAAGGTCGCATCGCCTCAGGTGAAGACTTGAACATCAGAAAGTTCTTCAGCAATGGATACACCTTTGTTGGTTACAATTTGGCTAACCCAGAAAATCCACAAAATGGCTGGGATGATCTTGATGAGGATGGCACTTTCACTGACGGTGAACCACCACTTGCACAAGATCCACATCCGGTATTGGGCAATCTAGAAGTACGCCAAGCTATGGCTTACTCAATCGACTACACCGGTATCATCAACAAAGTTGCATTTGGTCAAGGTGGACCTACTGTGGCAAATGTTTGGCCATCAATCGGTTGGGCATATAACAACGATATTGAACCTTATGCTCAAGATCTGGAATTAGCTGCTCAAATTTTGACTGATGGTGGCTGGGCTGCTAGCTCAAACACAAATGATGCTGACGTGGCTATTTTGGAGAAAGATGGACAGCCTTTGGAAATCAACTTGATGACCAATGCAGGTAACGAAACCCGCGAAAACATCGGTATTTTGATGAAAGACACTCTGGATGAATTGGGCTTTGACGTTACCCTCGAATTCATTGAATTTGGTACGGTAGTTGAAAAACTTCTCGGTCAAACCTATGATGTCGTCATCATCGGATTCGGTGGCGGTGCTCCCGACCCGGATGATACCAGCCAGTTCTCTTACACCACCGATGAAGTAGGTGCAGGCTTTAACTTTGTTTCGTACTACAATGAGACAGTAGAATCAAACCTAGCCTCTGGTAAAGCTGTTCCCGGTTGTGTTGAGGCAGAGCGTGCTCCGTTCTACATCAGCAACCAAGAAGAAATCTACAACGATGTTCCATACAACTTCTTGTACATCCCGCTGGCTAACACAGTTTGGCGTGATCGTCTGTTGAATATTGATCCAAATCCTTGGAACGGAACATACAACATCCAAGACTGGGCTTTGTCCGCAGAGTAGATAAAGCATCAGTTTAAAATAAATTAGCTGGGTGAGTTAGCTCACCCAGCTAATTTTATTTTTTACAACCCAATTTAAGTTTTCTCAAGAGTGTTTTCTGAGCTTTCTTGAAAAAATTTAAGTGATAGACTTTAAGACTAAAATTTTGATTTGGATGTGACGCAATGACAACCTATTTGATTCGCAGGATTATTCAAACAATCCCAACATTATTAGGCGTAACGTTAATTACCTTTCTCCTTATCTTTTACTCCCCCGGTGATCCGATCGATATGTTTTATTTCGATCCAAACATTTCGGCGGAAGACAAAGATCGGATGCGCAGCCAGTTGTGCCTCGATCGGCCGGGTTGGGAGCAGTACCTGTACTACATGGTCGGAGACCGGAGTGGAGAATGCCCAAATCAAGGGATTATTTTTGGGGACTTTGGAGAGTCAATTGCCAATGATCGGCCGGTACTAGAGCTTTACAGAGAAAAAATGTGGCCAACCCTACAGCTAACTTTGGGGGCGATGGTTATTGGGACCGTAGTCGGTATCGCATTGGGCATTATTTCAGCCATCTTTAGAGCAACATTAACAGACAACATTATTCGTTTTATGTCCGTTTTATTCGATGCAATCCCATCTTTCTTCCTAGGAATCATGCTGATTATTGTTTTCGGAGTGAATCTTGGCTGGTTTCCGCTGGGTGGCATGGTTCCCATTCGAAGCAGCGAGACGGTCAATATTTGGGTTAGACTCCACCATCTTGTTCTGCCCACAATCGTCCTGGGAGTGGGATGGATTGCTGTTATGAGCCGCTACATGCGGGCGGAAACTCTTGAGGTATTGGGACAAGACTATGTAAGAACGGCAAAGTCCAAGGGGCTTTCAGGATTCAAAGTTTACTTCAAGCATGCAGCACGTAACGCGCTTATCCCCATTGTAACCATTATTGGGCCTGCCATCACAGCGTTGTTGGGTGGCTCAGTCGTTATTGAGAGGATCTTTAGTTGGCCAGGTATGGGTCGGATGGTTCTTGAAGCGCTGGCCCAGCGCGACTTCCCTGTCGTTATGGCAGTCACTATTATCTCAGCAGTGTTGGTTATAGCGGGCAATCTGCTTGCCGATATTTTGCTGGTCATGGTTGACCCGCGCGTACGTTTAAGTTAGCAGGAGTCGTACAAAATTATGGCTAATTCAAATCTTTCACCAGCATCAATCCAAGAGTTACTCAAGCAAGAAAATGAAAAGGAGGCGTTGAAGGATGATACGCCACGTTCATTCTGGCGCATTGCTGTTACGAGAATCCGCAGAGACAAACTGACACTTACCGCAATGAGCGTTATATTGGTTATATTGCTCGTCTCAATCTTTGCAGGTCCAATTAGTAACATTTTAGACGTAGATCCCTTTGACACAGACTTGCTTGCCCAATTTGAACCCCCATCGGCAGAGCATCTTTTAGGTGCAGATGACTTGGGCCAAGATCAATTTGCGCGTCTTATTTATGCAGCTCGAATATCATTAGGGATTGGATTCTTTAGTGCCTTTTTCATTTTGACAATCGGCATCGCTTTAGGAATGATCGCAGCTTTCTTTGGAGGCTGGGTTGATGACTTCATTATGTGGGTCATTAATACGCTTAACTCAATCCCGCAACTTTACCTGCTACTCATTTTAGGCGCACTATTTGACATTACCCCCACCTTGCTCGTTATTATTTTCGGTTTGACCTCTTGGCCATTCACTACCCGCCTCGTGCGCAGTCAAGTGTATTCACTACGTGAGCGCGAATACGTCCTAGCATCCACCGCTTTGGGCGCATCGAACTTTTATACGATGACGCGCCATATTTTGCCAAACGTTATTCCCACCGTAATTATTGTGGCGGCTCGTGCGGTTGGCAACTTGATGTTGGCTGAAGCGATTTTAAGCTTCATCGGTTTTGGTGTTCGGCCACCAACTCCTACATGGGGAAACATGCTAACCAAAGCCCAGCAATACGTCTTCCAATTTGATGAAAGATGGTTCCTCATTCTTCCGGCCGGGCTGATGATTACAATAACAGTGTTGTGCGTATTTATTATCGGCGATGGCTTGCGGGATGCTTTGGATCCACGTTTAAAATAAGCTCAATGCTCACAATCTACAGTAGGTTATTATCGATCAGTAGCCTTTTGCTTTTCCTCATATTAGTGGCCGGGTGTAACAATACGCCACCCGCTACAACATCTGACGACCCCAGTAGTTCATCGACAGAATCTGGAATTGAGGTAAGAGTTAAGCAGTACACCAATGAATCTGCTCTCGACTTCCAGCATCCGTCCGATTGGATTTTAGAGATTCCTCGTCAGGGAATAATTGCCACAGGTCCACAGCAAACGGTATTTGGCAATGAAGCTGGGCCTTTAGTTACAATATTAAGGGTCCCCTTCGGAGAGGTCCATGGAAACTTAGAAGGAGAATTTAACCACTTTCTTGATTTCGGCCCCAAACGCGACGGTTACGAGGTGAAGATTCCGGCGTCTGATATTGAGGTAGATGGGCGCAAAGGGAGACAGATTCGCATGTCATTCGCCGGAGATGTGGAAAACAGCATTATTGCGCAAGAAGCATGGATCGTGGCGGCCGAGGCCAATAACGGAGTAGTTTATCTTATTTCAGCCACCGCACCGGAAGAATTATGGTCAGCAAACGAAATATTATTTAAGATTTTAGTCAACAGCCTAAAATTTAATGAATAAAATCACATTTGTGTTTCTGAATTTACTCTTGGGTCACAGTAGGATTATTAGATAAATCCGTTCCCAAAAAGGTGATAATTCAGCAGCATTTAGGTTAGTCGTTTAACGAAAACAAATTGGAAATCTGCTGAACAAACATTAGAAATGTTCTAAAGGATCGAGTAAAAGACTGAACTTTTAATACTTGCCCCAAGTTTAGAGTTAGGCTACAAAGAATCAGGATTTATGGTGATACAGTTATTAAAATCTCGATCCTAAGCGTCATTTTGCCACTAGATTACTAGATTAATGAGACTGGGAAGGTTCATACATCCTAGGCTCCTTAAGCAAGATTTTGTTTTTACCAAGATTACTAAAGCCATTTCAGCGCATAGCACGCAGCATTAAATACATAACTACAGATTTGAATTCAGGAAGGATAATATCTATCCGATAAAATAAAAATAACTTGAGGCATTAGCCTTGAGCTTGACATCTTTACATAGATGTCTGTTCTATTCACAATACAAAAAGGAGAATGAATGAGAATGAAAAAAATGTTAGCGGCTCTCTCCGCGCTAGCTCTACTTTTGATTGCTTGCCAAAGTGCTGCACCAGTAGAGGTTGTGCGTGAGGTTGAAGTCATCAAAGAGGTTGAGGTTACAAGGGAAGTCGAAGTCGTTGAAGAAGTCGAAGTCGTTGTTGAAGAAGTCGTCGAAGTAGAGGTTGAAGTCACCCGCGAAGTTGAGGTCGAGGTGATGGTTGAGGTTGAGCCAGACCCCGTTGACCGTAATGGTCCGTGGATCGACACCCTAGTCGTATTGGAAGAGTCAAATCCTGATGCGGCCGTCAGTCGTTTAGAGGCTGGTGACATCGATGTTTTCGCAGACGACATCGGTAACCCAACGACATTTGCTCGTTTACAAGAAAGTGAAGAAATTGATACCGTTCAATCATTTGGCCTCTACTACGAAATCAGCTTTAACCCTGCGGCCTGTGCTGACGACACCGTAATGAATCCATTTGCAAGCGCAAAAATCCGTGAAGCAATGAACCAAATGATCGACCGCGATTTCATTGCAACAGAAATCATGGGTGGCTTGGCTACACCACGCTACGTAGCCATTAATGCTGCATCTGCAGACCGCGGTCGTTTCGCAGCCGACATTCGGGCCATTGAAGCGCAATACGGATATAATCCAGAAGCCGCTGGTGAAATCATTGCAGCTGAAATGGAAGCGATGGGTGCAGAGCTAGTAGACGGTGTTTGGAACTTCAGCGGCGCTCCAATCGAGATTGGTGGCTTGATCCGTACGGAAGACCAACGTACCGAGATTGGTGATTATGTGGCTGACCAGTTGGAAAGCATTGGATTCACCGTACTTCGTGACTACAAGAGTTCTGCTGACGCATCACCCATTTGGTTGCGCGGCGAGCCTAGCGACTGTGCATTCAACTATTACACCGGCGGTTGGATTTCAACAGCAATTAGCCGTGACGTAGGGGGGAATTGGCAGTTCTTCCAAACAGCAGCAGGTCTGCCTTTCCCACTGTTCCAAGCATATGAAAACACTGATGAATTTGCTGAGCTAGCACAGCGCTTGAATGACAGTGACTATGCGACGCTCGAAGAGCGTGCTGAGCTGATCAGTGCTATCCTGCCCTTGGCAATGGAAGAATCACAGCGTATTTGGCTTGTAGACTTGCAGTCAGCTTGGCCATACAGCAACGATGTATCACTTTCGGCCGACCTATCAGGTGGTATCAGTGGTTCACGCTTGTGGCCACATACCCTCCGTTACAAAGACCAAGTTGGTGGTTCAATGACCATGGCGATGCCAAGCATCTTGACAGAAGCTTGGAATCCGATCGCTGGTTCAAACTGGATCTTCGACCAGTCATTGATCCGGGCTACCGGCGACAATGGTACGCTGCCTGACCCACATACCGGTCTAGCATTACCACAGCGGATCGAATCAGCTACCGTAACTGTTCAAGAGGATTTGCCAGTTGGTAAAACTCTGGACTGGGTTACTTTGGAAACGGAAGCTGAAATCACCGTTCCTGATGATGCTTGGGTAGACTGGGATGCAGAAACCCAAACATTCATCACTGCAAGTGAAAAATTCACCGAAACCCAAACTGCGCTGCTCAAGAGCACCGTCACCTATCCAAGTGACATGTTTGACACCATTACATGGCACGATGGTAGCCCGCTCAGCCCAGCAGACTTCGTAATGGGTATGATTTTCGCGTTTGATCAAGCAAAAGAAGCCAGCCCAATTTTTGACGAAGCTCAGGTAGCTGCATTTGAGTCATTTATCGGTACCTTCAAAGGAACCCGGGTAGTTTCACTTGATCCGTTGACAATTGAAACCTATACCGATGCTTGGTCACTGGATGCTGAAAACGGTGTTGCAACTTGGTGACCAGAATACAGCCAAGGCGAAGGTGCGTGGCACAACTTGGCCATCGGTGTTCTTGCCGAATCTCAAGGGCTAACCGCATTCTCAGCAGACAAGTCAACTGCGCTTGAAATCGAGCACATGAGCTATGTTTCGGGTCCAACCCTTGAAATTTTGGGCGACATGCTCAACGGTAATGAAGAAGCAGGTATTACCAGTGCAATAGCCGACGCATACATTCCATATGCACCTACGATGGGACAATTCGTTTCAGCTGACGAAGCAACGGCTCGCTACGAAAACCTAGCAGAGTGGAATCGTATCCGCGGTCACTTCTGGATTGGTACAGGGCCATTCTTCTTGCAGCGAGCATTCCCTGTTGAAGGCAACGTTATTTTGGAACGCAACCAAGATTACATTGACTCAGCAAATAAATGGGATCGCTTCGCAGCACCAGCCATTGCAGAAGTTGCTGTAGACGGTCCTGGCCGTGTCACCAACGGTGACGAGGCAGTCTTTGACGTCATCGTCACCTTCAACGATGCACCATACGCCGTCAGCGACATTAGTGAGGTCACTTACTTGCTCTTCGATGCAACCGGCGCACTCGTTGGACAAGGCTCTGCTGACGCTATTGAAGATGGCCTGTGGCAAGTTACACTGGGTTCAGACGTGACCGGCGACCTAGAAGCTGGCTCAAGCCGCCTCGAAGTTGTAGTCAGTTCAAGCCGTGTGGCTCTTCCAAGTTTGAGTTCACTCGAGTTTGTTTCATCTCCATAAGCTAGCGTAAAGATTAATCATCTCGATTAGTCTTTACTTTGGAGGGCAAGTATTTTCTCAACCAGAGAATACTTGTCCTCTTATTTATATCGCAGACAGCTAAACGATAGAGATGAAAGATAGCGATAGGAAAGTAACATATTCAAACTTATCCCTATCTTGTGTCCCTATCCGGTAATCACAATTTAATTAGGGGAATAGATTATGGCTGTAGCTCCCATTGAACAAAACAATTCAGTGTTAGATGTTGAGCAAGCATCTGCAAAAGCTCGATACGACACATTTTTTCGATTAACTAGATATATTTCACTACGTATACTAGCAGCAGTAGCAACGGTTACTGTTGGGGTCTATTTGACGGTTCTAATTGCAAATATGGGCGGAGCCTTGGATGAAATCCGTAGGGCGGTTATTCAAGAGGAAGTTGCGAACTTTATTGCAATTCAAGCTCTTGAAGACCCTGCCCTCAAAGCATTATCTCAGGAAGAGCGGAATGCGCTTATTGCCCAACAGGTAGCTATAGCAGAAAAACGATTTGGTCTTGATCAGCCATTTGTAATACGCAGCTTTAGAGCCTTGGGAGCAGCCATGACGCTTAATCTCGGGTTTGCGGATAACATGGTTAGTGACTCCGGTTCTAGACTCATTCGAAACATTATTTTAGAGCGCTTACCTGCCACGTTAGTCCTTATGGGAACCGGCCTGCTAACACTCTTTTTCCTAACACTTTTTGGTGGATTGGCACTATCAAGGCGATACGGGAGCTGGCTAGACAAGGCTATTATCGGTCTGGCCCCTACATCGGCCGCACCGTCTTGGTTTTACGCCCTGTTCTTCATCGTCATTTTTGCCTCTCTGCTCAATTGGCTTCCATTTGGGGGGATGGTATCCGCACCTCCTCCTGACAATCCGTGGGACTATGCAAAAAGTCTTGCCTATCACATGATTATTCCGGTGGGGGCGATTGTCATCAACGCGGTATTCTCTGGTATTTACAGCCAGCGCACGTTCTTTCTGGCCTTTGCTAGCGAGGACTACGTGGATATGGCAAAAGCGAAGGGGTTACCTGACAACATGGTTGAGCGGAGATACATTCTGCGCCCTACACTTCCACCCATTATTACCTCGTTTGCATTTGTGATGCTAGCACTCTGGGGTGGGTCAATTGTTCTAGAGACAGTCATGAACTGGCCCGGCTTAGGAAACACATATGGTCAAGCAGTTGGGCAGTTTGATACAGCCGTCATCATTTCCTTAACCGTCCTAGATGCTTACTTACTGACATTTACCCTGCTACTTTTAGATATTTTGTACGCTATTGTTGATCCCAGAGTACGCGTGGGTGAAGGAAGCAGCGGCCGATGAGCAGATTAAATCAACTGCGTCAATATCCATCGGCCATTTTCGGCCTAGCAATTATTCTGGGTTTCGTCCTAGTAGCAGTCTACGCTGTTGTAACTATTCCCTATCAAGAAGCTCTTGAGCGGTGGCGCGGTGGTGAGACTGTTGTAGAAAACAATCCGCGAAATGCCCGTCCTGTCTGGGTTAACTGGTTTCGCCAAGATGATCTGCCTCCAACCCTAGTCATTAACAGCCGAGAAGTAGCTGACAGTAACATCACTTACAACACCATCTCAGAAGACATTGAAGAGAAAATCATCACGATGTCTTTTGACTATAACTACACCTCGTTTATACCGGAGCTAACCTTCTTTATTGAGGCAGAATTTGATGAGAAGCAACCTTTTGTTGAGATATTTTGGGTAACGCCGGATGGAGAAGAAATTCGGGCGGGTGAAGTAACACCCGGCGGCCGAGAAATCTACAGACCGAGCCAAGATGATCGGGTCATGCGCCGAGTTGATGCAAATTCGGCCGAAGTTGGGTTCTTTCTAGACCCTAATGCGCTTGAACCTACCCCTCAACAGGGAACGTACCAGATCAGAATCGTTGGCTTAATCTTCGAAGACGAATCAGACTTCGAGGCCAAGTTAGTCATGTACGGTGCTGTACACGGCATTGCTGGCACAGACCATCTGCGACGTGATATTTCGGTGGCGTTGCTCTGGGGAACCCCGATTGCTATGGCATTTGGTTTGGTCGCGGCGCTTGTCATTACGGCCGCAAACATGATTATTGCTGCGACCAGCGTTTGGTATGGGGGATGGGTTGATACCGCCATTCAGCGGGTCACAGACGTCAATCTCATTCTGCCCGGCTTGCCCCTCCTCATCCTGATTGGAACCCTCTATTCACGCAGCATTTGGGTCATTTTAGGCATGGTTATCGCCCTAGGAATCTTTGGGGGTGGCGTAAAGACCTATCGTTCTATTTTTCTTCAAACGCGTGAACTGCCATACATTGAAGCAGCTCAGGCGTATGGGGCCGGTAGCCGCCGGATTATTTTCCGCTACCTCATCCCACGGGTTATCCCCCTAGTTATTCCTGCGCTTGTGACATCGGTTCCAGCCTTCGTTTTCACCGAGGCAACCCTCGCACTTTTAGGGTTAGGCGACCCGATACTGCCAACGTGGGGGAAAGTAATTGAAAACGCCAGAAGCCAAGGTGCTTTGTTTAACGGATATTATTACTGGATGCTTGAACCAGCCATATTAATGATGCTGGTTGGCGTCGGCTTTTCTTTGGTCGGGTTCGCCCTAGACAGGATCTTTAATCCTAAACTGCGGGAGATATAGCAACATGGAAAAAACGGAAACAAATGACTTACTCAGGGTAAGGGATTTAAAACTACACTTCCGCGTCAAATCAGGTGCTGTACAAGCAGTTGACGGGGTCAATTTCGACCTACCCAAAAATCAGGCAACCGTAATTTTAGGTGAATCAGGCTGTGGCAAAAGCTCGCTGGCAAAAGCGATACTACGCTTACTCCCCAAGAACGTAGATCATTACTCGGGCGAGGTATTTCTAAACGATCTCGACATCATGACATTGTCAGATGAAAGGTTTAGAAAAGATATCCGCTGGCAACGGATTGCGATGGTGCCCCAAGCGGCACTAAATTCGCTTAACCCGGTAATGCGAGTGGGTGACCAAGTAGCAGAGCCAATCCTGTTGGATGGCAAAGTTTCAAAGAAAGAAGCCATGGAACGGACTCTTGAGAAGTTTGACCAAGTTGGCGTTCCGTCGGACTTTCTGTACCGATATGCGTTTGAGCTAAGCGGTGGTATGCGTCAGCGCGTTGCTATTGCAATGTCGCTTATTACGGAACCAGAAATGGTTCTGCTAGATGAACCAACCTCAGCCCTTGATGTTTTAACCCAAGCGAACATCATGAACTTGCTGAAGCGGTTCAAGGCTGAAAACAAAGCCTCTTTCATTTTAATTACACATGACATCGCAACATCAAGTGAGCTAGCAGACAACGTGGCAGTGATGTATGCCGGTCAAGTAGTTGAAGTCAGTGACGCGCATAACTTCTTTACTGAACCGCTCCATCCTTACTCAAAAGCGCTGATGGATAGCGTTCCCCGTCTTTATGGTGAAATGCAGCCCGACTTTATCTCAGGGCAGCCGCCAAGTTTGCTCTCTCCTCCGACAGGCTGCCGCTTTGCAGCCCGCTGCCCGGCCAAATGCAAGCGCAATGCAGAAGAACCACCAGTATTTGACATGGCTGACGGCCGGAAAGTAAAGTGCTGGCTGTTCGAATCAGATGCGGTGTCATTGACCCCAAATTCAAATGATTGGGAGGAAATCTATGCTCAAAGTTGATGATTTACACGTTTGGTACGAGCTGAAGCGGTTCGGGTTTGGGCATGCAGGCTATGTACGAGCTGTAGATGGCGTGTCCTTCGAATTAAACGCGGGTGAATCGATGGCCTGCGTTGGGGAAAGTGGCTGCGGCAAGTCTAGTCTTATGAAGACGATCCTGCGACTCAACAAACCAACCAAGGGAAAAATCGACTTTAACGGAATTAACGTCGGTGAATTAGCTGGCCCTGATCTAAGAGGATACCGCTCAAAGGTTGGCTTTATTCAGCAGGATCCATTTGGAGCGTTAGCGCCTTTCATGACGATCCAACAGATTTTGGAAGAGCCTCTGATCATCAATAGGATAGGCAACTCCGCGGCCGAACGACAGGAAAAAATCGAAACAATCATGGAGGAAGTTAAACTCACTCCTGTGCAAGAGATTTTGCCCAAGTTTCCGCATATGCTCAGCGGTGGTCAGCAGCAGCGCGTGGTGATTGCCCGCGCCATGATTCTGGAGCCAGA
>JBCCSO010000059.1:0-13999 GCA_039199965.1 Chloroflexota bacterium
ACAGACGAGTAAGCTCCCTAAAATTCAAATCGTAACCTCACTGTTTAATTATCAATGACGGAAAGTAGCACCCCAGCTCTGGATATTCGTGTCACAGACGATGGGATACACATCTATAAATTAGCTGACTGGTCAAGCGAAGGGCTTAAAGCATGGGAAAATTCCCTCGTTGATCGTTTAGATTCGCTCGAACAGGGTGAAATATCGCTGTCAGTGTATGATATGCGCCACTTAACCACAGTATCAAAGCAGGGCTTTGACGTGGCAAATCGATTGGACACCCATCCACGAAGCAGCCGATCGTACAGTGTGGCAGTGCTTTCCAATAGAAGACTAGCTATCTTAGTTGATACACTCATTAAAATGAGGCGACAGAGCGGCCGAAACCGAATTTTTTCTGATATTGATGAAGCGATTGAGTGGTTAAAGCAAAAGAAACTTAGCAGAGAACAGGGAATTGTGACGAACGACTAAAATCACTTCCACAAAATATATACATAAAAAAGCCAGAGATTTTTACCTCTGGCTTTTTTATTGCTTGCTTTCGTTATTTGGTCAGGCTCGGAGCTTTTTCACAAAATTAGCAGTTGCTTCCCCAATTTCATCCGGTGAGTCTTCTTGAATAAAGTGAAGCCCCTTAACGGTGATTTCTTCCTGATTTGGCAGTGCTTGGGCATCTTTTCGCACTTGGCCGGTCAAAATAATGCCGGGGTCAGCATTGATATACAGCTTAGGTGGGCTTTCATCAGATTGGAGCCATGCATAGTAGTTCGAAACGATCCCGTGTACATCGGCCGGTTCTCCATCAAATGGGATTTGGCGCGGCCATGTCAGCGTCGGCCGACGAGCTTCACCCGCTTCTGCAAACGGTGCTCGATACACGTGCATCTCTTCGTCTGTCAGCTTACGAATAATGCTTGATGGCAGAATGCGCTCTATAAAAAAGTTGCGTTCTAAGATGAGTTCTTCCCCTTTTGTTGATCGCATCCCCTTAAAAATACCGGCCGCCTGCTCAGGCCATTCACTTATCGACATCGGCCGTACAATCGCTTCCATGTAAACAATGCCCTGAATTTGATCCCGATGTTCATTTGCCCAGTGGAAGCCCAAGCCGGAACCCCAATCATGTATCACGAGCACAGCGTTGCTTCCCAAATCCATAGCTTCTATCCATGCACTCAAATATTCATAATGATCTACAAAGCGATAGCTTCCAGATGGGTTTTTACCTGACTGCCCCATCCCAATTAAATCAGGTGCTAAAATTCGGCCTAATCCTTCAGCATATGGCATGATATGTCGCCACAAGAAGGATGACGTAGGGTTACCGTGTAAAAATATAATCGGGTCCCCTTCACCCTCATCAATATATGCCATCTCACTGTCTAAAATTTTTATCCGTTTGTACGAGTACATCTTGTTCCTCTCTTGCTGTACGTGCTTTATCAATTCGATTTTAGCAAATTTGTTTTAGGCGAAATACACTGAACTAAACGCTTTTAACGGATAATACCGCATGTCATTTAGGTCAAAATTTTGCACAGTGTATCGGTAAATGATCAACTGACAACATTTGAGTTTTGATCACGCTTGTGGTTACAATCTTCGTATTTATGTCGCAAGAGGATAAATTCTCCTGCTACCTACGATCACCTTTGGCTAGAATGTAGGCTGGAGCCGTCGTCAACAGCGATAAACTTTAGCTTGCTGGCGATAAAAACCTGCTGAGCAGATACAGTGATCAAAGTCAACCAGTATTTTACATATCAGTTGCTCTTTCAGTTTTTAAACCCCAATCAAACTCACCACATATTGATTCAGCAGATTTTTTGCTTGGTCATTTTGACGTGGCACATACCGCACAGCGTTGAACTTGCGCAATGCGTACCACAGTCTAAACAACTCATTCGAACCTGCTGAGCAATAATCTCACCACAAACAAATATCTTGCAGCGGAGGATTTATGACTCAGCCAGTTGATACTTTTATCTACGCGGGAACCATCATAACGATGAATGCTGATTTTGATTTAATCAGCGATGGCATTGTGGCTGTCACAAACGAAAAAATTGTGGCCATCGGCCGGAAAGATGACGTTGAAGATCAGTTTTCAGCTGAAAACACTATCAACTGCTCTCATCAAATCGTCATGCCCGGATTGATCAATACGCATACACACGCTCCTATGACACTTCTTCGGGGCTTAAATGATGATTTAAGACTTGATGTGTGGCTAGGCTATCTCATGCCGCTAGAGCGAAAGTTCGTAACACCTGAATTTGTTCGCTTAGGCACCACACTAGCCTGTGCTGAAATGATTCGATCAGGGATCACAGCCTTCGCAGACATGTATTACTTTGAAGATGCTATTGCACAAACAACGGCCGATATCGGTATGCGCGCCCTATGCGGTCAAACGGTGCTGATGTTCCCTACACCCGACTCACCAACGTGGGAAGATGGCATCAACTTCTGTCGCCAGTTTTTAGAAAATTGGAACGGCCATGACCTAATCCAACCCGCCGTTAGCCCTCATGCATGGTACACTGCAACCCCAGATTTACTAAAGGCCTGCGCCGCTTTAGCGCTTGAGTTTGATGTGCCGGTTCATACCCACATCTCAGAAACGCTTCTTGAAGTAAGCAACTGCCGCGAACAAAACGGTACATCGCCCGTCCACTGGAACAAACAAAACAACCTCCTTGATGCAAAGCTGCTGGCTGCCCACTGCTGCCACATTGATCGCGGTGAAATAATGGAGCTTAAACGAGCCGGGGCTGGTATCGCTCATAATCCATCCAGCAATCTGAAGCTTTCAAGTGGCATTGCACCCGTTCCAGAGATGTTAGAGGTAAGCTGCAACGTCGGTATTGGGACAGACGGCCCCGCCAGCAACAATGACCTTGATATGTTCGAAGAGATCCGTTTAGCAGCCCTCTTAGCCAAAGTGGTACGCCATGACCCGACAGATCTACCGGCCAAACAAGCGCTTGAGCTGGCAACCATTGGCGGGGCAAAAGCCATTCATATGGGTGACAAAGTTGGCAGTTTAGAGGTTGGCAAGCTTGCAGACCTGATCACCATAGACACCCGTAACGTTCACAACTGGCCTCATTTTTCAACAAATCCTGACAGCGTATATTCAAGATTAATCTACTCTGTAAAGAGTACGGATGTGGTAAATGTTATGGTCCACGGCCAGTGGCTCATGCAGGACCGCCAACTACTCACAATTGATGAAGTGAAAGCGATGGCGGAAGCGGCTAAGGTTGCTGCAAAAATCGAAGCTTTTGTTGCTGAACGAGAATCTAGCCCGTACAACAAACTGATCGCGCTTGAATCATTTTCACGTGAAGAGGGGTATGAAACCCAAGTCAAAGTGCCGCTTAACTCACCTGATGGGATTATTAAGATACTTAACAGCGGCCGATTCAATGTGACCAAACAGGTCAATTACAAGCAGTTTGACAGCTACTTTCTATTTGATAAGGCAGATCCCGATGTAGCCCGCTTTCGTTTCAGAGAAGATCACACATTGGGCAAAAATGAAAACGTCCACCATTCCCGCACACGCTTGACCCTATTAGGCGCAACCCATGTCGAAGCCTTGTCAAATTCAGTTTTGCTATACAGAACCCGCTTTATGGCACCAGCTACCCGCTCACTCCGATTTTATAGAGAATACTTTACCCCTGAGCAAGAAACTCAGGTAAATAAGCTGCGCAAACGATGGAGAATTGATTACAAGGGTGCAGACATGGCAATCAACATTGATCAGGTCACAAAGCCAAAAATTTCAGGCTGGTTCCTAGAGATCAAGTCTCGTACGTGGTCAAGCGATGATGCGGCACGCAAAGCGACTTTAATTGGGGAAATTTTAGAGGTCTTTGGCCTCAATGAATCAGACATCATCGGCCGGGAGTACATTGAATTGGCTCAAGATGCTCTTGATAGTAACGTTGACGATCTGACCTAGCGCGGCTTAACTTATTTCGTCTTGGAATTCTTTCCACCAAACTACAATTAACCAAGTAATCAACTAACCAACACATTTGGTATCTATTCATTGGAGTTTGAAATTATTTTTATGAGCCACATTCTTTGCATCATAAATGTGGCGAATTTACTATCTTTCACACTCTATGCAGCACGCTTTTCGCTATGAAAAGAAGTTGCTACTCAAACGCCAAAATTCTAACTTTTCAGGCATTACGTAGATTTACGTATGTACAACAACTGCTCATTTTCCTATGCTGGTGATATATCAATAAACAAGTTAAAGCTAAGTGACACATTTTGTCTCCCGTTTAGCATGCAATTCACGGCGTTACAGCCAATTTGTCACTCATCAAATCAAGTGGGGTAACACAGCAGCCTGTCGGGTTCATCATTGTTTTCATTATACCCACCCTGACGTCATCATTAGCCATTATCTCAGCGTTATAGTCAGCTACTAAACTTGTTCTGCAGCTCCTCTCCACGGGGAGCTGCTTCTTTATAAAGCATGGGAACTGCATAAACGTAACCAATACAGCGTAAGAAAAATCGATTATAGCCATCTATAAGGTGTTTTATGCCCCTTGTACGCCGTACAACCCCTTTCTCATGCAAAGCATGAAGGAGTGTAAATGCTTAATCGATCAAAACGCATATCAATCCGCGGGGTGCTTGTGTGCGGGCTTGTGTTTCTAACGGCAGCTTGCGCCTCTGCCCCGGCCGAACCCGACACTGTAGCCCATGGCACTGTAGCCCAGTATGATGAGTTTGAAATCATCACCCTACTCCCTCCAGATGCAATTCCAGCCATCGATGACCCAACGTTCTACACGGCCGAAGAAGCTGATGACTTTTATGATCCGGATGAGTTGGTCATGGGCGTTGTTTTCAACGGAGATGCAAGAGCCTATTCGGTGCCCCACCTGAGCAGTCGTGAGATTGTAAATGATGAAGTCGGCGGCGTTAAAATCGCTGTCACTTGGTGACCTCTCTGCTATACGGGTATCGTGTATGCTCGAGAAATTGACGGACAGGAATTTACATTTGGCGTTTCTGGTAAATTAATTCGCAACGTACTTGTCATGTATGACCGGCAAACCAACTCATTCTGGAGCCAGCTTTTAGGTGAGGCGGTTGAAGGGGAAATGCTTGGCACAAAGCTTGAGTTTGTTCCGTCGTGGTTTACCACATGGGAACAGTGGAAAGAAATGCACCCCAATACATTGGCCTTGTATAAAGGTTACGCTGGGGCGCAAGATCCCTACGAGTTTGGTTATTACAATTCAGACGATGCAGGGGTCATTGGTGAAACCGTGCAAGATGATCGGCTGCTGACCAAAGAGTTTGTGGTCGGCGTCGAGTTAGACAGCGAAGCAGTTGCTTATCCGTTCAGTGTGTTAAGCGGTGAGCCGCTCGTCAACCATCAAGTGGGCGATACGGCAGTACTCGTCGCATTCGACGCAGACAGTGCTTCGGCCGTGGTACATGACCGCACAATAGATGGGCAAACACTTACGTTTACAGCCGGGTCTGACCCGTTCACCATGATCGACGAAAAGACCGGAAGCACGTGGAATACCATCAGTGGCACAGCTATCTCCGGGTCTTTTGAAGGCGTAACTTTAAACCGCATCAAAAGCACCACATCATTCTGGTTTGGCTGGAAAGATTTTTTTCCAGACACCCTCATTTACGGAATTTAAAATTCCTTTTAAAACTCCTATCATAAAAGACCACAGCGTCGGCTGATTTAAGCATCGGTCGGCGCTTTTTTTGTGTCGATTTCTATACAATTTAGGTGGTCTGCAAAATGTCACTTTTCTGCCCTAAAACTGTCCCTAGAAAGGATTCTACACCGTTTGGTTCCCTATATTTCCATGTGCTAGAATGCCGGACTCACTTTCACAGTGAAGTAATTTACACTTTTGACAAGAATCATGCGCGAAGTCAAAAGTTTTAAAATTTAGTTGTTACTTGAAATGACAGAGCGGCTTCTTGCCGCTTTTGTGTGTCTACACTCCCATTACACGTAGCAATATGAAACACAAATAGAAGATTGTTTTCAACCATGCAGGTACTCAGGGTTAGAAGCAAAAAATTCGGTGGAGGACACAATGAGTGAAGATAACGAACACGACACCTATAGAAGCTCAGATGATTCGTCAGCGGGGGGATCAAACAATACGGTTTTGATTTTGCTGGCAGGATTGCTTGTGCTCATTCTTTTAGGTGCTGGCGGATTTTTCCTGTTTAGCCGGGACAGTGGTGGTGTTACAAGCGTCGAAGATGATGCGATGGAAGCAGTTGCTGAAGTTGAGGAAAGTGGCCCTACAGCCGACAGTTCGCTACTTCCTGCTGACGTCACTCCACGCTCAAGTGTTGTGGTGCTAAACGACGGTCAGTTGGCGGTTAACGGCGGTGTCCAACCGGCCGACGATGTTTATTTGTGGGACGGTGAAAACTGGATTCACGTCCCTAGTCTTGTCAGCGGTGACGGCCAAGCCTTTATTGTTGAAGACAGCTTAATGGGCAGTCAGGTCATCGTAGCTAACCGGGCAGCTCCGGCCAATGTGGCTGTGGGCACAGACGTTATGGCGGGTGAAGCCATTCCAATCGAAATTTCACCCTCCGTTGGCGAAGTTGCTCTGAGCGGCTTGAATCTTGCACCGGGTGGTGGCGTCACAGGTGAAGCTGCAACAGTTCCTTCAGGCGGATACAATCAACTGCTCCACGTAACCAATGTTGGAGCCATCGTTGACCAGAGTTCTCTGACCGAACTGATTAATGACCCTACACTACAGGCGACCCATATCCAAACCCTCGTCAACGCGGTCAACAGTGGTGGACAAGCTGGTGTCAACCTTGATTACCAAGGGGTATTTCCAGCGCAGGAAGCTGCATACTCAAAATTTGTAACAGATTTAGCAAATGCGCTACAAGCGGCAGGCAAAACGCTCTACGTAACAGTAGACACGCCGATCATGACCGGTGGAAACTTTGACACGGGTGGCCAAAACTGGGGCGCGATTGGCGCCGCGGCCGACGGCGTTTTCCTGAAGATGCCGTCTGACCCAACCGCTTGGACCGACGATGGGGAAGCAGAACAATTACTTTCATGGGCGACTCGCCGCATTGACCGCAGCATGCTGAGCGCTATTGTGACCACAGAAGCGATTGACCGTTTTGGCGGTATCTACCGCGAAATGTCACTGGAAGAGGCGCTTGGTACGCTGGGTGACCCCGCGATGGCTGACGGCGCAGCGGTAGATGCTGGCGAATCAGTGGCGATCAGTTTAGCCGGTAACGCTTCACCGCTTGAATGGGAAGGCACTAGCCGGACATACACGTTCACCTATGCTGACAACGGCGAGCCACGCACGGTTTGGATCAACAACGAATCATCACTCGCATGGCGTTTGCGCTTGGTCAACAAGTACGGCTTGCGCGGCGCTATGGTTAAGCGGCTCAATTCGGCCGGAAACTTAAGCGGCTACGCAGCGGCTTTAGACAGCTTCAAAGCCAATGGTGCCATGCCGGAACCTGCCGGAGCTGCCATCACATGGTCGGTTGAGGGTGAGAATGGTGTGGTTGCTAGCGCAGTGAATCAAGAACTAGGTTATAGCTGGGAAGGCACAGAAAATGTTGGCAGCTATATGGTTAAAGCGACCTTTGCTCAGGGTGACATTGCGGTGGATTTAGGTAGCGCTGAAGTAGCTGTGGGCGACATGTCGATGGCGGAAGCGGACACAGAGACCGAAGCGGTTGCTGAAGAATCAGCAGATGCTGGGGCAGAGATTCCTACAGAGGAGACAGCCGAAGCCACAGACGAAACTGAGGCAGCGGCCGAAGATGCACCAGCGGAAGAAGTGGCAGAAGAAGCAGCTCCATCGCTTGAGATTACCGGTAACGCCAACGCAGTTGTAAACGTTGGCTCAAACATCCGTAACGGCCCCGGCATCATCTATGCCATCACAAACTCAGCTGATCCGGGCGAGCAAATTGAGATTGTCGGCCGTAGTGGCGACAGCCTTTGGTTCGACATTATCATGCTTGATCAAGAAAACGCAGAAGGCTGGATTTATGCGCCTCTCGTTAATGTTCAAGACAGCACGGCTGTTGCAGAGTTTCCGGTGACCGCATCCTCAGCTCCTGCAGCCCCTGCGGCCGCAGCGCCAAGCGGTGGCGGCGATGACTCTGGCGGCGGCCAACAAGCTGCTGTTGCAGCCGCACCTCCACCAGCAGCCAACTTAGGCAGCTTTGAATTGGGTGGTCAAACCCATACTCTTGGCAATCCATCTCTGATGACTTTATCAGGCATGACTTGGGTTAAATTCCAGCACAAATGGGGCTGTGGAAATAACCCCGGTGACCTGCAAGGGCGCATCGACTCAGCTCGCGCAAACGGCTTCAAAGTATTGTTAAGCATCCCTGGGTCGCCATATCCAAGCAGCATCGACTTCGAATGCTACACAGATTTCTTGGGTGGTGTTGCGGCGCTTGGCCCAGATGCCATTGAAGTTTGGAACGAGATGAACATTGACTTCGAGTGGCCAGTCGGTTCAATTGACCCAACCTCATATGTCAACAACATGCTCAAGCCAGCTTATACAAAAATTAAAGCGGCTAATCCAAATGTGATGGTGATCAGCGGTGCGCCAGCGCCTACTGGCTTCTTCGGTGGTGGCTGTAGCGCGAGTGGCTGTGATGATGATGCGTATCTACGCGGGATGGCAGCGGCCGGTGCGGCGAACTTTATGGATTGCATGGGCGTTCACTACAACGCTGGTGCAACCGGGCCGAGCACTCGCAGCGGGCATCCGGCTGATGGCGGACAAGGCCACTATAGCTGGTACTATGGCCCAATGATCGACGTTTACTTCAATTCACTAGGCCGTCCGCTGTGCTTTACAGAGCTAGGCTACTTGAGTGGTCAAGACTACGGAGGCGTTCCCGGCCGATTCTCTTGGGCGGGCAACACCACCATCGACCAGCACGCAGCTTGGCTGGCTGAAGCGGTCAGCATCGGTGCCAACAGCGGTAAAGTCCGCATGATTATCGTCTTCAACGTAGACTTTACCCTTTATGCAGAAGACCCGCAGGCAGGCTTCGCTATTCGTCGTCGGGACGGTAGCTGTCCAGCATGTGGTACGTTGGCGGCCGTTATGGGAAGGTAAAAGTACTTCAGTAGAAAGTGAGAAGTGATCGATTAAAGACTCGAGCAGCCTCTCACTAAAAACTTTTTTCTTTCAACTTTTTAAGAACAGGCGCATTTCGGATGAATCCGGAATGCGCCTGTTTTAAAATATTGCAGGTCTTTGGCAAAACACCCGAGCCGTATGTGAATCGTAGAGATATTGATTTAATCTCATAGATTCTGCCTCTAGAAACGTGATTAAGATCAGTGATTTGATCAACGAGGAAATTTTTCATGACAAAAAAAGCGTTCTTATTTTCAATGGTATCGCTACTTATGCTGGGCTTGATCGCCTGTGCGCCCACCACGTCTGATGAAGAGCCAGCAGCAGATACAGGCGCGGCCGAGCAAGAAGTTGCTGCTGAGCCGACCATCCCTCCAACCCCAACCATGGTGCCCACGCTGCCACCACCTGTCATTAGCACAAGTGGTGAAGACGATGGCGCAGATGCTGGTGCAGCACTACCAGAGCCAGAGGTAGCGGACGATGGTGGCATGGTTGCACCAGCTTCCAACTGTCAGCAACCTTATGCGGCCGATAAATTCGGCTATGGGGTGCAGTCACACGCGATTGTGGGTGACCCAGCGTTCACCATGGACTCTATTAAAAACGGCTTGGGTATGGAATGGGTTAAAGTTCAGCTTGAATGGTGGTTGGTCCAGCCGGGTGAAGTTGACCGCCAATGGTTCTTTTATGATGGTGTTGTGGCTGAAGCCAACAATCAGGGGCTCTGCCTAATGTTTAGCATCGTTGGCTCTCCAGATTATTTGCGTGCTGATGGCAATCACAACGGCCCGCCAGATGACTACGCTCAGTTTGGCACCTTCCTCAACGAGCTTCTAGATCGGTATCCAAACCAAATCCACGCGATAGAGGTCTGGAACGAGATGAACCTGGACCGCGAGTGGAAAACGGCCAACGGTGTAAATGCGGCCGACTACGTGCGCTTTTTGGAAATTGCAAACGGCGCTATCAAAGCCAAAGACCCCAACATCATTGTAATTAGTGGTGCGCTGGCCCCCACTGGTGGAGGCGATGGCATCGCGTGGCTAGACGATTTTATCTGGCTTGACAATGCAATTGCGGCCGGAATGCTCGATCACACAGACTGCGTAGGTGCCCATCACAATGGTTACAACTTGGGACCAAGTTTTGCTTTCGATGAAACGGGTAACTCACCGGACGCAGCAACCGCCACCTTCCGGGGGCCGTTTGACAACCCACACCACAGTTGGAGCTTCAAAACCACCATAGATACGTATGCACAAAAGGTGCAAGCGGTTAATCCAGACATGAAGCTGTGCGTAACAGAGTTTGGCTGGGCATCTTCCGAAGGATATGATGAACTGCCGATCGGCTTTGAGTTTGCGGCCGACAACACGCTCGAGGAACAAGCTCAGTGGCTGGTTGAAGGCTTCCAACAGATGCGCGCCTCAAATGATGTATGGCTGGCCTTTGTCTTCAACTATGACTTTGGCAATAAGGGTGGCGGTCCAACGGATGACCCTGTGCCGTACAGCATCATCGACACAAACGGTGTACCGCGCCCGGCTTTTGGTGCGCTAGCGGCTATGGAAAAGAATTAGTTTCGATAATCAGTATTCAGTGGTCGGTAGATCGGTTTTTGGTTTACCGGTCACTAAATGAAGCAAGTGAAAATGAACATCAACACAACCGGGTGGGGAAAAGCCGCTTTTTTCATTTGTCTTATTTTTTTAACTGCCTGCCAAACAACATCAGAGCCTATTGCTAAACCGGTTAATTTAGCCCCGCTAGCGGCCGATGAGATGAACCGGTTCTTTGATTCCCCTGAATACGGCATCCATTTGGCCCAGTGGTGGGACATGTACGCGCTGCAGCAAGATTTAACCAAAGTCAACGAGATGGGCTTCGGCTGGGTCAAACAGCATTTTTCATGGCGTGACATTGAACCGGCCGAAAAAGGAACTTATGACTGGTGGCGCCCGGATCAGATTGTTGAGAATAGCACCAACTACAATACCAAACTCCTCGTCCGTTTAGATCGGCCGCCAGTCTGGTCCGTTTATGGATACGAAGCGATGGGGATGCACGTCACAGAGAATCAGCCACCTGTTGATCTAAAGGACTTTTTCGATTTTTGCGGTGCCGTTGCTGAACGCTACAAGGGAAGGGTGCATGCATGGCAAATCTGGAATGAACCCAACCTGCATCGGGAATGGGGAGAGCTGCCGCCCGACCCAGAAGGCTATGTTGAACTTTTGAAAGGTTGCTACACCGCCATTAAAGCGGCTGACCCAGATGCTATCGTTGTGTCGGCCGGGCTCGCACCCACAGGCACTCTTTCACCAGAAGCCATGCCAGACGATCAATTCTTGCGTGAGATGTACGCGGCAGGGGCGGCCGACTACTTTGACGTTCTAGGGCTGAATGCTCCCGGCTACAAAGCCCCACCTGAAACAAGCCCACAGGTAGCTGCAAGCACCGATATTTACGGCAGCAATAAACGCTTCACGTTTAGACATGTGGAAGAAATGCGTCAGATCATGATTGAAAACGGTGACGCGGCTACCCAAGTTGCTATCCTAGAGATGGGCTGGACCACAGACAATCGTGATGATAGTTCTTATCGCTGGCACGCGGTTACACGACAGGAACAGGCTGACTACCTCGTCAGGGCATACGAGTATGCTGAGGAAAACTGGTCGCCTTGGATCGGATTGATGACAACCATCTACTTCTCAGATGTCGCTTGGACTCAGGCTGATGAGCAATTTTGGTGGTCGCTAACTGAACCAGATGGAACTCCCCGACCAGCCTACTTTGCACTGAAAGAAATGCGTACCGGCGAACAATAGCTTCTTAAACAATGAAGATTGGTCAATTGCTTCGATGAACTGGGTTTTATCCGTCAACTATTTCTTTCACCTGCTCTCAACCATTACGCTTTTGGGGAGTTTAGCGACCGTTGTTATTTTGGCCTTGCCAGCGCTACGAAAGGGTGAAATCACCCAGAATCAGTGGCTCACACTGCAAAAACGGACGATCCCATGGGCCAACGGATCGTTGGTCGTTCTGCTTTTGACCGGATTTTATCAAATGACCAGTGACCCAAACTACGGAGGGTTCATGGTATTTGATGGCATTTGGGCGTGGGCGATGCTATTCAAACATGTGGCTTATGCTGGTATGGTGGGGGTGACTCTATTTTTGCAGTTTTCCGTCTATCCAGATATCGACCGTTTGAGTTTACTGACTCAGTCAAAACCGGAAATTGCTGCGGCCGAAAAAGATAAGCTGCTTAGTAGAGAACAGCGGCTCCTACGGCTCAACGTTTTCTGTGCGGTTCTCATCCTACTATTTACGGCCATCATGACGGCCGTGTAAAAATTTGCATGACTCCAGTTGCAACTGAAATACAAACTACATATAATTTTCAGCCCGTTGCGGGATAGTTTAATGGCAGAACAGCGGACTCTGAATTCGTTAGTCTTGGTTCGACTCCAGGTCCCGCAGCCTAAAAGACGTAAGCTAAATTGCTTACGTCTTTTTTTTACTCTAAATTAGGACCACTGAGCTGTCAGAAAAGTAGACAATTTGGCTAAACTAATCTATAAACTAAATGCCAAGCATTCAGAATTGGTTTTGACACAGCCACAATTTACTTATCGCAATAACCACATGATTTTACACATGCTTAAACGGTCTGATTGGGAGTCTGCCAAGTCAAAGGGAATCTACCACCCGCCTTCACTCACAGAAGAAGGATTTATTCACTGCTCTCAGCCTGAAATGATTGTGACTGTGGCCAATGGGCTCTATCTAGGACAGACAGATATGATCATTTTAGTGATTGATTCTGAAATGCTCATCGCACCGCTAATCTACGAAGATTGCTACGAAACAGGATACGCTTTCCCCCACATTTATGGCTCTATCACCCCAGATGTTGTGCTTGATGTCATCGACTTCCCATGCAAAGAAAATGGTGAGTTTGCGCTTCCAGAAAAGCTTGCTTAGTGTGACCTAAAAGGAATGATATTACCCTGAATTAGGGAAAACTCTTTGAGTCTCTTCACCTGCAAAATCACTGTGCAAAGGAAGTTTAGTAAAGTCCAAGTTTGCTAAAATCTTCACATCCATGGGAGCGTTTGTCATACTGTATTGGATGATATTGTTTGATGACAGACTGCCTTATTTTCGATAAACTTTGGAAGAAGTTACCCAAAATTTAAGGTTTAGTAGATCAAAATTTGAGCCCCGAGGTTATCCATGGATATACAAATCATTCCCGTTGACAAAAGCAAAAAGAAAGTCCCACCTGAAGATTTTGCATTTGGAAGCACATTTAGCAACCACATGTTTACTCATAAATATTCAGTAGATGATGGATGGCATGAAGGCAAAATTGAGCCATACCGGATGCTAACCCTAGACCCCGCCACCGCTGTTTTGCACTACTCACAAGAAATTTTTGAGGGGACAAAAGCCTATCGGCGTGAAGATGGGAATATTAACTTATTCCGGCCGTGGGAAAATGCCAAGCGCTTCAATAGTTCAGCAGCCCGCATGAGCATGCCGGCCGTTGATGTTGAAGACCATGTACAGGCTATTGTCCAGTTGGTTGAAATGGATAACGAGTGGGTTCCTACAAAGGAAGGGGCCACCCTCTACATTCGGCCGACAATGATCGGTACAGATCCGTTTTTGGGCGTACGAGCCAGCAGCACATACCTGCACTACATCATCACCGGCCCTGTCGGCAACTATTATGCGGGCGGGTTGGCCCCCGTATCTGTTTTGATCTCTGATGACTATCGTCGCGCAGC
>JBCCSO010000060.1:0-13888 GCA_039199965.1 Chloroflexota bacterium
GTGCCTCCGCTTGTTTCGGCCGGCATTACGTTTACAGTAGGCGTTGGGCGGATTTTGGGCTTCGGTGATCCGGGCCAAGTTGAGCAAGCATGGGAACATCTTATTCCGGCCGGTGGCGCGATGCTACTGTTTGGGACCAACTTTGTGACTATCGCAGCGGCCAGTGGGCTTGTCTTTTTTCTACTAGGATTTCGGCCGACTACAGCCATCAAGGTTCGAGAAGTTGTTCGAGTTCGGGCCGCTCAGATTTCGGCCGTTTTACTACTAATCAACGCCCTGATCTTAGGCTATGCCACCTTCACGCTCACCGCAGAATCCGCCTTGGCAGCTGACATTGAACAGGCCCTCTCACACAGCATCCGATCCGTCACTGACAACGAGGCACGATTAGACCAGCTGGAAAGTGCGGTCATCGTCAGGGGCATGGTTGATGGAGAAGAAGAACGCATTCTGATTATCACGGCTGTGGCGATTGCACCTGATGATCTTAAAGATCTTCAATCTGCTGAAATTAGAGATCAAATCGGGGCCAATTTAATCGGTGAAGGTTACAGCAACTTTGATCAAATCCAGTTGAGTTTACAGGTGCGCAAATTTCAAACCTCTCCTCCGGCCGTTCCACCTACCCCCACACCATTACCAGTACTTCCCACTTCCTGACTCAATCTTACAAACGCAAACGTTTCGATGATCCCCGAAGTAGTTGTTCAGTTGAAAGACTGTAAATTGAATGATTTTTTGACTCCACTTTGACATTGGCTATAATTCGGCCCCTCTATAAATAGAGATCAAAAGCAAGATGCCTTCGTAGCTCAATTGGCAGAGCAACGGACTCTTAATCCGCAGGTTCCAGGTTCGAGTCCTGGCGGGGGCACCAAGGCCCGACTGTTGCAGTCGGGCTTTTTTGTTGCCTATTTTTGATTAAACAAACGATCCAAAATATGCAGCGTTAGCAAAACATACTCCAGCCGCTTTGCTCCAAATTCTTCTAGCAATGCTTTACACTCCTGCTTCATCTCGATCAACGTCGGATTAACAATTCCGGCCGGGAAGTTGTCGATTAGCAAAATCAACTGCTTCACCGCCTCAGTAAAGTTTTGCTCCGCAAACTCGTTGGCGCAGACGGCCGAAATCTCCTCAAACACAGAGTCATTGGTCAGCCGCTGCAGTCCCAAAACCAGCTGCGCAAATGTCGTGGCTGGGTCAAAACGAACCTGCCGCCACTGCGTCGTATAGTATTTCTCATCACCCGTCAACCGCGCCAAAGCCAATCCAACCTCACCCCGCTGCACCTCAATGTGCAAGTCTTGGTAAAGGGCAAAGATATCTTGTATCGCCTGCGTACCGCCCAGCTTACCCAGTGAAGTGGCATAGGCTACTTTGAGCATTGGTTCCCGCTCATCCTGCATCTTGGCGTGGAAAATCGGACTGATTTCCGCATCATCAAGCATGGCAAGGGCCCGTGCACTGTTTGCCTCTAGCAAGTGGTAGCCGGAGTTCAAATAGTTTCGCAGTGGCTTAACCGCTCGTTTATCCCCCAATCGCCCCAAAGCACGGGTGATAATAAAGCTTAACTCGGTTGGGTCATCCTCTAAGATGTCTAGAAGCGCGTCAACCAGCTCCGGCTCCGGGTCCATACGGCTGATCGAGTTGATCGCCTGATAGCGTACGTTAAAGCTTGGGTCGTACAGGGCTTCAATCAGCTCGTTGTGACTAAAAGGACTACGCGCAATTCCCATCTTTTCAGTTGTTTCCATCCGGGAGTCTTCTTCACCCGCAAAGTTAAACTGAATCAGCGACTCGATCCCCCGGATCATATTGCCCCGCAGAAACATGCCGGTAAAGCGGGTAAATGATGTGTCATCTCCGGGCGTTAAGCGGGAAATGATTAGGAATCCGCTCCCCACCAGCAGGAAGCTAATCAAAAAGAGCGGCGTGTATTCGGTTAAGCGGAAGATAAGCCATGAGCCATCTAGTCCGGCCGACAAGCTAAGCACCTGCCCGGCCAGCAGCGGGCCAATGCCGCTAGAAATCCCCCACCATGCAAAAAATAGCCCCATGTACGGGGTCTTATTGCTTTCGGGCGTGTTGTTATAAATAAAACGAGTCCAACCGATCTGCCACGCCAAAGTGGCAATACCGGTTACAAACGCAACCACTAGAGCGAGCGGAAAGCTGAAAATACTGTTGGCTGGCAGAAATGTCCAAAGGATGGGAAGTAACCACATGAGAGAAATACCCGTCTGCATAATCGGCTTGCTCCCATAGCGATCGGCCGTCCATCCCCATAAATAAGAGGTGAGTAGCGCCCCAAAGTGGGTTCCAATCGCCAAAAACACAACGCGTCCCTCACTCAGTCCAATTACCTTTTCCATGTAGAGCGGAATGAACGAAATGATCGACACACCGCCGATGGAAACAAGGGCGACACCACACATGTATTGAAAAAACTCTTGGTCCTTAAACACCATGAGCATCTCATTTAACCCGGTGTTTTCATTGGCAGTTTGGGTCATCGACTCACGCGGCACCTGGGTGTACATGACAATCGACAAAAAGCCGCAAGCCACCGCTAGCGCGAACAGGATAATAAAACGATTTAAGCCGACCCCTTCGTCAACAACATAAGCAGATAAAATGCTGATAAAGATGCTGGCACCGGTAGACACCATCCCACTCATCGCCCCAAATTTGCCCCGGATCGAATTGGGGACAATGACCTTGTACCACGGAAAACTAGCGGTTTCACTCACCGCCCGGCAGGCAGCAAAGCCAGCAATCACGGCCGCAACGTATAAGAAGGTGGCCTGCTGACCAAAATTTTGCGCTACCCAAGGGGTAAAAAGAATCAGCGCAATGGAAGTTGTGCGCAACGCCCTAAACACTAAGAAGGTGCGCTTGTAGCCAAAGTTGATCACAAAATTTCCCAAAAATGGGGACAAGATCCCAAAGAATGGAACCAGCGACAGCATGACGCCGATCTGGACGGTGTCTAAGCCAAGTTCATCTAGAAATAGCAGGAATGCGGGGCCGGTGAGTGATAAGAGGAAAAAACTGACGTTGAGGGCGTCACCAGTAACAAGCCACGGAAGCTTGTTAATTTTTTCAACATCCGTGAGGGTTTCTTTGATAGCCATAAGGCTTTTCTCCGAATTTTGTTTAAATCTAAAATGTGATTGGATGTGATTGTAGGGTAATAAAAAACCGCCTTTTGATTAGCAACTAGATGCTAACAAAGGCGGTTCAGAAATTTTTATTGGAACAGTAATGTGCTGTTTTACACAGCCGCATTCATTTTAACCCATGCTGATCACAAAATGGAATCTTTCAGGAGAAATGTCTCATGTTTTGCTGATGTTTTGGTTTTGATTACTATATTGACAGTGTAATTGAAACGATCCTGAACATCTCTCATTAATTTTGATCAGATTGTTTGACTAAATATCAAGTATTGCATATTGTATACAATATGCAATACAGATTATAAACTACCCGACCGAGGAAACATGACAGACGTTGTAATTGTAAGTGCGGTCCGCACCGCCATTGGAAAAATAAGAGGCACCTTGTCTCAAGTCCGGCCGGACGATTTAGCGGCCGTAGCCATTAAAGAAGCGGTCAATCGAGCCGGGATCGACCCCAATATCATCGAAGAGGTTTTCTTTGGCTGTGCAAATCAGGCTGGAGAGGACAACAGAAACGTGGCCCGGATGGGTGCTCTTTTAGCCGGACTGCCCAATAGCGTTGCAGGTGTAACTGTTAATCGGCTGTGTGCAAGCGGACTAAATGCGGTCAACCAAGCAGCCCGCGCTATCAAAGCGGGTGAAGGAGATGTCTTTATTGCTGGTGGTGTCGAAAGCATGACCCGTGCCCCCTACTCTGTGCCGAAAAACCCAACCGGTTTTGGCCCATCTGGCAATATTACTGGATGGGACACCACATTGGGATGGCGCTACCCGAACCCCAAAATGAAAGCGATGTTTCCGCTTGAAGCGATGGGAGAAACGGCCGAAAACATCGTCGCGGCCAGTTGCGAAGGGGCCTATGCGGGTGGCGAAATCACCCGCGAAGACCAAGACAACTTTGCCATGCAAAGCCAACAGCGGGCCATTAACGCCATCAACCAAGGATATTTCAAGAGCCAAATCACCCCCGTTACCATCCCCCAGCGCAAAAAAGACCCCATCGTTTTTGAACAAGATGAACATCCGTTTATGAAAAAGGGTGAGAACGGGTATGAAGTAGCAACGACCATAGAAAAATTAGGCACGCTGCGCGCCGTGTTCCGTGAAGGGGGCAGCGTGACGGCCGGAAATTCAAGCGGTCTAAACGATGGCTCGTGTGCAATTGTTCTAATGTCAAGAGCCAAAGCTGAAGAGCTGGGCATCAAACCATTGGCCCGTTGGATCTGCTCAGGCGCGGCTGGGGTTGACCCACGCGTTATGGGGATTGGCCCTGTGAATGCCACAAAGAAAGCGTTAGGGCGCGCAGGTCTATCCATTGAGGATGTCGATCTGGCTGAGTTAAATGAAGCATTTGCGGCCCAATCGTTGGCCGTGCTGCGCGAGCTAAACCTGAGCCAAGACATCACCAATGTGAACGGCGGTGCAATTGCGCTAGGGCATCCGCTCGGCTGTTCAGGCGCGCGTATCTTGACCACGCTGATTTATGAGATGCACCGGCGGGCAGACGAAGGGCAAGAGATGCGGTACGGGCTTGCCACGCTGTGTGTGGGCGTTGGGCAGGGCGAAGCGACCATTATTGAGCTTGAACGCTAAAGGAATGATTTACGATTTTAGATTTTGGATTGACGATTGGTTTGCATGCCAAACTTCCGTTTTTTCGGACCAATGATAGCATGGACACCTAATCGTAAATCGTAAATCCTCAAAAAGATGAAAACAGTTGAAATTATTTCGGCCGAAGATGCGGCCAAACTGGTCAAATCGGGGGACACGATTTTGGTTGGCGGATTTGGCATGACGGGGAACCCGACAAAACTGCTCCACGCCATCGCAGAAACAGATACAAATGAAATCACCTATGTCGCCAACAACGTGGGTGAACCAGGGTTGGGCGGCGGCAAGCTGCTGAGAAATGGTCAGATCAAAAAAGCGATTGGGTCGTTCTTTACGAGCAACCCTGAAGCGGTAGCGGCCGCTCAGTCTGGTGATATTGACTTTGAGCTTTTGCCCCAAGGATCACTGTCTGAAGCGTTACGCGCGGGTGGTGCAGGGATCGGTGGGTTCTATACCCCGACGGCACACGGCACAGTGATCGCTGATGGGAAAGAGACCAAAACAATCAATGGCAAAGAGTATGTCTTGCAAGAAGGCATTCGGGGGAATGTCGCTCTTATACGGGCTTGGCAAGCGGACACGGCCGGGAACCTTGTCTATCGGATGACAGAAAACAACTTTAACAAGGCAATGGCAACGGCGGCCGACTTGGTCATTGTCGAAGCACAGGAAATTGTCCCTGAAGGAACCATCCCGCCAGAAAACATACACACGCCAGGATGTTTTGTTGACTATTTGGTTGAGTCTGTGATCACGGCCGATGACTTAGGCTCCTCCGCATCTGTCAAAGGTAGCCGCAAAAAGGTTAGCGAGGGGCGCATGAACATGGCCCGCCGCGCTTTGGCTGAGCTCAAAAAAGGAGATGTCGTCAACCTTGGAGTGGGCATCCCCACGCTGGTGGCTGATTTGATCACGCCTGAGCACGGCATCATTCTGCACACAGAAAATGGGATGCTAGGTGTAGGCCCATCCCCAGAAGAAGGTGGCGCCATGGAGTACCCGGTGAACGCCGGAAAGATTCCGGTCACAGCTCTGCCCGGCAGCAGCTATTTTGATAGCGCAGACAGCTTCGCCATGATTCGTGGTGGGCACATTGATGTGGCGGTGATGGGTGGATTGCAGGTCGATGAGTCGGCCGACCTAGCCAATTGGGCGGTGCCGGGCAAACCTCTTTTAGGCGTGGGTGGTGCAATGGATTTGGCAAGCGGTGCGAAAAAACTGATTGTGACCATGACCCACACCAGCCGGGACGGCAGCCCAAAAATTGTGCCAAAATGCACGCTTCCTTTAACCGCAACAGGCGTTGCAGCCATGGTCATTACCGATCTAGCCGTATTTGAATTTATTGATGGTAAGTTGACCTTAACCGAACTGCTCCCCGGTGCAACGCTGGAAGAGGTTGAGGCAAAAACCAGTGCGGCCTTTGTCAACAAGCTAAATTGATGAGATATGGGGTCTATCGGCTCACATCTTGGTCCCAGCCACCGGTTGCTTTGAACAGGTGGCTGGGATTTAAGGGGATTTAACGGCTATAAATCCCCTTCATAGCTTATCTGCCTAAGATTTGGTTCATGGCTTTTGCAACTTGGCTCGTCGCATCGTCAGCCGCAGCGTTGGCCCGGAAGCCGATATAGCAGTCCGGCCGGACCAACAAGCAGCCAGTTTCGCTGACTTCCCGAATCTCTGCCCATTCTTGATAGATGTCTTCCACATCGCGGTCAGGGCCGACCACAACCGTGTTGATCGTGACCCCAGTTTCGGCCGTGTATGCCTTGGCCGCATCGACCCAGCCTTCACCACCGATACCCGTAATCAGCGTAAATTCACCTTTTCCACACAAGTCCATCGTGGCGTAAATCTTTGAGCCATCCTTAGAGTCTCTAAACCAATTGTGCGGCACTTTCGTTCCGGGAACCGTTGTGCGGAAGTAGGTCAACTCCATGTCAAATCCTTCAGGTGGTTCAGGTTTGCCATCTGCCATCACGGCCGATGATTCATAGAAGTGATTCAAGTCAACCCCGTGGGCATCAAACTCATACCGCTTAAAGAGCAGTGCTTTCCGCAGTGCCTCACGCTGAGCGGCCGCTTCAGGGGTGTTTTCTTTCCGCTTTGCCATGTTGGCTTTCTTTTCGTCTGGATCTTCCGTTGACAAGAAACCAATAGCGTCAAAGATCGGACCAAATTCATCAATCGATTGATTGGCACGGGTAACAATCTGTTTCGCAATCGGGATGCGCTCTGAATTGTAGGTTTCTAGAAGTGATGGCCCAGCCTCCCCTTTAAGCACTTTAGCCAGTTTCCACGCCAAGTTGTACGAATCTTGAATTGAAGTGTTAGACCCTAATCCATTTGAGGGCGGATGGCGGTGCATCGCATCTCCGCCGCAGAAAACACGGCCGTCAGTATTGTTGGTGCCATACATGTTGTTGACGGTCCAAATTGAATACGAATCAATCTTAATTTCAATTTCTTGGTCCCCGATTAGGTCACGGGCCACGCTGATCGCAAATTCATCTGTCATTTCAGGTGGTGGCTGATTGATGTCGTATCCCCAGACAATGAGCCATTTGTTCCACGGCCGGACCATGCGGATGAGTCCCATACCAATCCCACCAATGTCTGCGCCGGGCTGCATCACCCAATACAACACGCTGGGGCGATGGGCAACATATTTGCTTAAATCCGCCTCAAAAACGATGTTCATCGAGCCGCCAACACCCATCTGCCCTTCAAACGGCAGGCCGCTATTTTCGGCCACTTTTGAATTGCCACCGTCTGCCCCGTATAGGTACTTGGCCCGAATTTGGTACTCTTCACCGGTTAGATGATCTTTAACCGTAGCGGTTACTCCATCTGCATCTTGTTCATGGCTCAAGTATTCAGTGTTATAGCGGATTCGTGAGCTACGCTGGCAAGCATTGTTGACTAGAATCGGCTCCATCAAGTTTTGGGGCGTATCGTTGATGCTTGTTGGGCTAGCGAGATCAGCCTCAGCCTTGCGCAAGGGGTGATTTTGCCAAGAGTGAATCCGGCCGAGTTCGTCTCCGGCCAGCGTTTCACAAAATACATTGTTCCCCATCATATTTCGAGGGGCAGCATGCATCATCACTTCATCTTCCACCCCCATGTCGCGCAAGGGCTCCATAGCGCGCTGATTGGTGATGTGGGCACGCGGTGTGCGCACTAGGCGGCTGTAGCGGGTGACGATCACATTATCGATCCCGTATGTGGACAGAAAAAGACCCATAGACCCACCAGCCGGGCCAGAGCCAATAATGAGGACATCTGTTTCAATGAGAATTGCCATTTTCTTTCTCCTGAGAAGTTAAATCGTGGTTTGTTGGTGATTAAGATTTTTGCAGCACAAAGTCATAGCTGACTTCATAAAAGGGTCGATCAAAGCCATATTTAGCGGCCTCTTCAAGCGATTCGTTCAATTCGAAATCGACAATCAAAGACTCTTTAACGCCAAACACAGCATCAGAATCAAGGTATTCATCCCCGTCTCTAAAGATGTGCGTGATGAGGGCTTCATGCCCCTCAGCCACAATCCAAAAATGAATGTGAGCCGGACGCATCGGATGGCGGCCGGTAGCGGTTAAGAGCTGCCCTACGGGGCCATCGGTTGGCACAGGGTAGTAGAGTGGCGCAATGGCCCGATACCAAAATTCGCCGTTTTCATCGGCCGTAAAGACCCCGCGCAGGTTCCCAAGGTCTTGCCCAGATTCCGGCTGAACGTCATAGAAGCCATCGTCGGCCGCTTGCCAAACATCAAGCTTGGCCCCGGCCAGCGGGGTGCCATCTTCTGACAAAACCCGGCCGCGCACCACCATCGGGTCCCCCCGTTCAGCTTCATCACCTTCAGCAATCATGTCCCCGTTTTCACGCGCGGCCGCATCAGCATGGAATGGCCCCATCACGGTAGACTCCGTTGAGCCGGTGCCACCTTTGCGATGATTAATGGCATCAACCAGCATGCTGACACCCAGCGTATCGGACAACAAAATATACTCCTGCCGGACATCATCACACATTTGACCTGTTTTGGTTAAGAACTGAATGCCCTGAAACCATTCTTCTTCGGTCGGCTCAACCTCACGAATAAACGCGTGCAAATGCTTCACAAGGGATGTGGCGATCTGCTGCACACGCGGGTTTTCAGCCTTCATGCGATCAGTAACAAGATCGGTTAAGTTTTCTTCGGTTACGTTCCTCATACTTTACTCCATTCTTTTAGGCCGTTTTCAAAAAATAATCGTCCGGAAAAGGATTTTGAAAACGGCTGCTGGGCGATTTCAAAACGCACAAGATGGATGATTTAATTTTGTAAATCGCCTTAGGGATGATCTCCATTAAATGCTTGCTGCAACAATTGATAAATGTCAGCCTCAACAACGGGCCGGGGGTTGTAATACGGATTCTGCACAGCGATTTCGGCCGCTTTTGCCAAATCGCTTTCTTTAAACCCTAACTCTTTTAAAGACACAGGTCCCCCATTGTTTCTTGAGATGTCTTGGACGGCCCCCGCAATATCGGCCGCATCGCTGTTTAGGGCGCGCGCCATAGCCGCTACCATCTCTGGTGCATGGCCGTGGTTATAGGCGATGGCATATGGCAGGATTACCGTGTGTACCTCTGCATGTGGCATACCAAAACTACCGCCGAGCGTGTGACACAGCTTATGGTGCAACGCCATCCCCACCTGATCCAGCACCGTTGCGGCCAACCAAGCCCCATACATCGTTTGGGCGCGCGCTTCAGTATCGGCTAGGTTTTGAGCCACGTTTGGCAAACCTTGGGCCAAGCTTTTGATACTGGACTCTGCCAGCATTGAGCTGATCGGGTTTCGATTTTGAGCGTACAACGCCTCAACCGCGTGAGCCATCGCGTTGAGGCCGCTTGTAATCGACATTTTCTTTGGCAAAGTCAAAATCAGCTCGGGGTCATAAATGACGGTGGCAGGTTTTACAACAGGATCACGGCCGGTTGTTTTCCGGCCGTCTTTTGAAATACCCCAAATATGGGTCATTTCTGAACCGGCATAGGTGGTTGGAATCGCCAAGATCGGCATCGGTTTTTCCAGCACCAGCCCCTTGGCTAAACCGATCGTAGAGCCACCACCGGGGGCAACCAGCAGATCAACGTTGAGTGATGTGACAATGCCAAGGGCCTTCTGAATCGTCTCGTGCGGCACATGGGGGACAGCGTCTGGGAATACGCCCACACACAACTCACCCAAAAGGCCAGCAACTTGATTGGCTAAATCAACCTGACGACCGGTCGACAAAACCAACACACGGGTGCCACCTAGTTTTTCAGCTTCAGATTTGACTGTGTGTAAATTGCCAGCCCCAAAAGATACTCTGGCAGGAAGCTGGTCAAATTGAAAATTTAAGCTATCCGTCATCACCCAACGCTCCTGCCAGCCGCTCGGCCGAAATGAGGCGACGAACTGGGAAAATCTCAATATCAACGCGCTGCTTTACTAGCCCCCATAGCCCCTGCGGCGCAATCAGCATCATCACAACCGCAATCACGCCAAGCACAATAAATGACCATTCACCAAAGTTGGACAGATATTCCCGAATCAAAAAGAAGATTAGGGTCCCGATAATCGGCCCCTCAATCGTGCCCAGCCCCCCAATCACCACAATAAAAATCATAAATGCGGTCCAGTTCACGCTGAACATCGACCTTGGAATAATGTTGATTTGATTGAGCGCAATTAGCCCCCCGACCATGCCGGTCCCCACCGCGCACAAAATAAAAATCAACAGCTTAATGCGGTAGGTGTTAATGCCCAAACTGGCTGCGGCCGTTTCATTGTCCCGGATCGCAGTTAGCCCTAAACCAACTTTGGAGCGCATCAACCACTGCGTCAAAATGATCGTGCCAAAGGCCAGTACAATCGCAAAAATATAGATGGTCGTGATGCGGTTTGACGGTGTTGAAAAGAGATCAGTGACCGGTACAGAGCGGCCCAAGCCACCTCCTAGCCAATCGGTTGAGCTGGTGACAAGCAGTCGAAATACCTCAGCAATCACCCATGTGCCAATGGCAAAATAACCACCACGCAAGCGAAATGCGAGCAGTGCTGTGGGGAACGCCAAAATACCAGCCACGCACCCGGCCAAAATTAGTCCAATGACCACCGGTAGTCCTAAATCATCTGTGGTCACAAGCAATGCATATGCTCCTAAACCGATCCAAGCCTGCTGTCCGACTGAAATCAAACCTGCATATCCGGCCAGCAGATTCCACAACTGTGCAATTGCCAGCAGATAGAAAAATTCTGTCAGGGTGTTCATCGTGCCACGGCCGGCCCAAAATGCAAATGAGGCGAAAAAAATGAGCGCCACGGAGAGGATTATGATTAATCTGCGATCTCTGTTCATATCAAATGATGAGTCTGAAGTAAAAAGCTAAAAGTTGCCGCGACTGCGCTTTGCACTGATCACTTCTCACTAAACAACTTCCTAACTGTCCCTCGTTCGGGCAAACAGCCCGGTCGGCCGGACGGCCAAAACCACCAACGTCACCACGTGACCAGCCAGCTGAAACCAAGCCGGGTTGATGGCGGCCCCGATACTTTGGCTTAATCCCAAAATGACACCGCCCGCAAGGGTGCCCCACAAACTGCCCAATCCACCGATGATGACCGCTTCAAAAGCAAAAATCAGCCTCGCTGGTCCATCGGTTGGGGCGAAATTTGTTCGTATGCCTAATAACACACCGGCAATGGCAACGATGGCAAACGCAATGCCCATCGCAATGGCATAAATCTGGCGGCTGTTAATCCCCATCAGCTCGGCCGTGGCTGGATCATCAGAAGTTGCGCGGAAAGCCTGCCCCATTTTTGTCCGGTTAAAAAATATCTGCAGGGCCACTAGAACACCCACAGCGGTCAAAAATGTGATTAAGGGCATGATGCCGATCGACAACTGCTCGTTGATGGTGACGCTTGCGGTCTCTAGAGAGCCAGCATCAAGCCCTTGAGAGTCGGCTGAAAATCCAAGTTGAAGCACATTCTGCACAATCACAGACAGCCCAAATGTGATGACCAGCGGCGGCATCAGCCCTTTTCCGATGGTCGTGTTCAAGATGCCGCGTTGTAAGAAAAATCCCACCAAAAACATGACCGGCACCACAATCAGCAAACTAATCAGCGGTGGCAGCCCCAAAATCATGGTGACCAATAGAGACATAAAGGCACCCAGCATAATGAAGTCACCGTGGGCCAAGTTGACTATGCGCATTACCCCGAAGATAAGCGAAAGCCCGGTCCCATAAAGGGCGTACAAACCACCTAACAAAATTCCTTGAACGAGGGTGTTAATCCACTGCATCTGTTTGATTTTCGGTTTTTGATTGGCGATTTACGATAACTCGTCAAAACAAACGCGTTAATCGTAAATCCAAAATCGCAAATCTCTATAATCCGAAATATGCTTTTGAAACTTGATCTTGGTCAACTTCAGTTGGCTTACCGGCCAAACTAACTTTGCCTTCAAGCAAACAATAAAATCGATCTGCTTCTCTTAAGCCTCGATTGACATCTTGCTCAACCAAAATCACAGTTGTGCCGGTCTGGGCAATCTGCCGAACCACGGTGTAAATTTCGTTGACGATGATAGGCGCCAGCCCCAACGAAACTTCATCCATCAAAATAAGGTCAGGGTTGCTCATCAGGGCGCGGCCGATGGCGACCATCTGCTGCTGTCCGCCCGAAAGCTGTGTGCCACCGTTTGAACGACGCTCTTTGAGAATGGGGAACTGCTCATAAATTTTCTCAAGGGTCCACTGTCCGGTACGGCCGCTGTACCCTCCGATCTTCAAATTTTCTTCGACAGAAAGACTTGGAAATATTTTGCGCCCTTCCGGGACAAGCGCTATCCCCAACCGATTCATTTCAAAAGCGGTTTTTTCGGCCGTGTCTGTCCCTTCATATCGAATAGAGCCCTGAGTCGGGATCAGCCCGCCCGCGATAGTACGCATCAAGGTCGATTTGCCAGCGCCATTTGATCCAATAATCGCCACGGTCTCACCTTTCTCGACCGACATGCTCACACCAAAAAGCGCTTGGAACTCGTTATAAAAAACGTTGATGTTGTCTACAGATAAAAACGACACGGTTATCCCAACTTCACACTTTCAACACCAAAGTAAACCTGCTTGAATGCATCGCTGTTGATGACCTCATCCGGTGTCCCTTCGGCCAGCTTGTTGCCAAAATCAATCGCCACAATGCGATCAACGACGCTGACGAGGGCATGAACAATGTGTTCGATCCAAATAATGGTGATGCCTTGCGAACGAATGTCTTTGATGAGCTCCAGCAACTCTTGAACCTCATGGTCGGTCAAGCCACCTGCAATCTCATCCAGCAAAAGTAGGCGGGGCTTTGTTGCCATCGCCCTAGCTAATTCCAGCCGTTTGCGTTCAAGTAGACGCAGCTGCCCAGCTTCAACATTCCAACGGGGAAGCAGACCGGTCTGTTTCAAAACATCGACACAGGTCGCCTCTGCTTCTTTTTCGGTCAGGTTAGAGCCGTACATCGCCGCAACCAGAACATTTTCGTAAACGGTCATCCCGGTAAAAGGGCGCGGTATTTGGCTGGTACGGCCGATGCCGGATAGGCAGCGCTGTTCGGCCGAAACACCTGTTAAATCTCGGCCGTCAAAGAAAACTTTCCCAGACGTGATAGGCAAATCACCAGAGATCAGATTTAACAGTGTTGTTTTACCTGCACCATTCGGCCCCATAATGCCAAGCGCAACGCCGTCTTCAAGATCAAAACTGACCTCATTAATGACCTGTAAAGCACCAAATGATTTACAAACCTTATCAAGCTGAAGAAGCATTTTTTTGTGAATGTGAGTAGCCATCAACAGGGTGGCTGACGGCTACTCATACGGCATTTACCAATCTTTGTCTGCGAAAGATCCGCCAGTTGGGATATCAGCGGCTGCTGAGTTTGAGGTCACAACAATATCAAATGGATTGTCGCTGCCAGCTTGCCATTGCCCACCGACCAAAGGTGTTTTTGCCACGTTGGGGACTGGCCCAGATGTAAAGTCAACGGTTCCCAC
>JBCCSO010000061.1:0-13808 GCA_039199965.1 Chloroflexota bacterium
TGAACCATGTTGGAAAGGTATCTTCAGCTTTCCGGCCGTACAACCGTTCAACCAGCCATCCTTGTAAATTTTCAAAACGACCAATTGCCTGATTGAGCCAAGCGATAGGGTGACGTTTATTGGGTGTGATAAAAACAAGCACGCCGTTCGACCGAAGTACACGGCTTAATTCCGTAAAATCTAGCTCCGGGGTTGCAAGGTGTTCAAAAAGCCAGCTGCAGAAAATGATGTCAAAGCTTTCATCAGCAAAAGGCAACGCCTGACTGAACCCCGTTGCGGCCGGTAGACTTAGCCGATGCTCAGCGAGTGAGAGCCGGTCAGGATCTAAGCCGATAGTTTGGGCGAGAATGCCATTGCCGTGAGTTTCAACTAGCTGCTCAATAAGGCCCCCGCGGCCGCATCCCAAGTCGAGCAATCGACTGTCGAGATGAATGTGCTCTCGCACCAAGGCCGCATAGACTTCAGTTGCTGGTTTCCATCCCGGCTGGAGCTGCTTAAAGTCTTCCCGAAGTGAATTTTGTTTGTCTAAATTGAGCATGGCAGAATGATAGTGCCATTATTTTGCACGCTATGGGCCTGCAAATCACTATTTTAATCAGAACCAATATTAACTAATCCAAGTTGCTACCAGCTTTTGATTTGGAAAAGTTTTGTGCACTTCTGAGGATCAACTTAGGTCGTTTTCAAAAAATAATCACTCGGAAAAGGGTTTTGAAAACGGCTGCTGGGCGATTTCAAAACGTACTAAATGGATGATTTAATTTTGTAAATCGCCTTACAGGCGGCAACTTGAGCTAAATAGACTTCAATAAGTAGACTTCAATAAGGACTTCAAAGAGTAACTGGCTTGAGACCAAACAGGTGTAGTCCAGTCCTCTCTGGTAATCAGACTGGTTTATCAATCTGATCTTTTGAAAACACATCATGATCTACTTGGTTCTATTGGGCTCGCGCTAATCTGTTGAAAAGTGTTCAAGCAAGCTGCGGTGTCTGAATATGTAGCTTCCTCCAACTTGGCGAAGCAACCCGGCTTGAGATAGCGAGTCAAGCCAGCTAACAAGACGCAGTGGAAGCATGCTGTTCCGGGCAAGAACAATTCTAATGGCCCAGTGCTGCGTATATGCCATACCACCGTACCAAGCGAAAATGGGAGGGAAAATGTAGAAAAGAAGAATCACTAAAAACTGCCCATCTGCTTCATACCAAGCATCGAGTAAGTAGCCGCTGGTTCCAAAAATCACAAGAGAAATTGACGAGATGTAAACTGCATTTTTTAAAGAGCCTGTCACGCCTGCCCCCGGCCGTTTCCGCTCATCAATAATGGGTGTATCTAAAACTTCAAGCCCAAATGCACACAGCAGCCCGGTCATGATTGTGATAGGGAGAATTTCTATAAAAGTAGGGATGAAGTTTTGAACTGCGAGCCAGAATTCTCCAGTTTCAATTGTGCCACCAAACAGCCCGCCCACAAAGCCCAAAGCAAGGGTAATGATACCGGCCGTTGTTACAGGTTTTCTGAATTTGATTGAATCTGGCCAGCGAAAACGAACTTGATCCCTAAATTGAATTTGATCAGTTCCACACAGTAAACTAATAGGGAAAACAAAACCGGCACTAAACACCATTGCATTAAATAGATTTGTACCAAAATTCTGTACCATGTTTAGCCCCAGAAATCCTATGAGCAAGGCGGTAGCAACCCAAGCAATGATGCCACCGAGTATCACCTTTTGAGACTGGTTTTCTATGCCCATTGTGCGACGAGCGGCTGTTGCTCCCCCAAATCCAAAGGCGATACCTATGTAAAGGCCGAATGGTACGGCAAAAAGCGGGTACAGAATCAGGGCGATTACGACTTGCCAAAAGGGTGGTAGTGAATTGTTAATACCGTTTCCAGTTAGGTATGCTAGCCCAACCAAAATGGGGAGAACCGCCCACGACACTAGGCCCGCACCGCCTCCTGTTGCTGTGGTTAGTAATCCACCGGCCCAGCGCCTATACCGGCCGTGAAGCTGTTTGGTCGGCAGCCAATCAGGTTGAAGGGATTCAATTTGAAAGACTGATAGCCCGTGCTGCTGCATAGAGGTAGCTAGATAGATCAGCCACTTTTTATCTTTTTCGGGAACAAGCTTTTCGGCGTATCGCGAAAAAACAGCCTGCTTGCAATCTTCGATGGACGTAAATGTTGATGTTGCAAATTGATCCACTTCAGTTGGTCCAATTACTTGAGGAAGCAGGTTGACCAGCAGCGGAGATCTTAAGGCCTCACGCAGGCGCCAATTATTTTTTGCCAGTGTATTTAAATCATCACGGCCGATGGCCACAAAGGTGTCTTCAATTTGCTGGTTGGTAAGCGGCTGAATGACAACCGCATGGTGCACATTGAGGGTGCTGTCCAACTCGCGATAGTCTTTCATGCGGCTGCACACAACAAAGCCTACTGCTGGATACATGTTGAAAAAATGATTAATTTGGTTTACCGCCTCAGAGCGTCGGCCGTTCTGATCTGGAATTTCGTCTAGCCCATCAAACAGCAAATAATAGTCAATCCCCTGCTCAAAGGCATCTCGAGAAGATTCTCGCTTGAGACTGTACTGGTCGTGAGCTTGCTCAATTAGCCAGTCTATAAATTCACCCTGATGCTGCCCAAATGAAGACAAATTGAATAGCAGTGGGATCGGATTATCCTCATTCAACCTCGCGGCCGTGATGAGCTGTTCAAGCAGTTGCAAAAGCGTGATCGTTTTTCCACTGCCGGGAGCACCTAAAATGAGCAGCGACCGGCCGCTGGCTTCAAATAATCCCTGCAAGCTGCTGCTGCCCGTCATCAACTGATCTGTACCGTTTGGTCGATGAGCAATCAAGCGCGCAGCTCCCGCTTCTGTAGCTGATGAGTCTAAAGGGAGGTTTAGTACGTTTTTTTGCACACCTAAAGAGTTGTATAAGACTCCGTTGATCCATGCGCCTTCAATAATATCTAACAGTTGATCCCGAAAGGTTGGTAGTTCTGAAGTGGGTGAGGGCGGTTCGATTCCTGACAGTGTTTGTGGTGCGTTTGGTCGAATTTTGGAGCTTACCAAATAGCTGTCAAACGGCTGATTGATCACCTCAAATATGTTTGCTGCCCTTTGCCATGCTCCAAATGCCAAGTCTTCTTGTCCCAGTGCGGATTGCGTGTTGCCGACAGTCGTCAAGTATTCTGCTTTGAAAAGCTGATCACCTAGATTTTGGTCAATAGACTGTAGAATCTGGCCTGCACGATTGGGTCGATTGTAAAGCAGGGCCAAGCGGGCCTGCCAAAGCTGAGTCCACCCGGCCGATTGAGAGCTTAGTCGGCCGCTGCTGATGTGTTCCTGCGCCAGTTGGGCGATATATTCGATTTCTTCATAGCTCGACTGCTCAAAATTTGCCCACGCGGTTGCCATCGCCTGAAACTTTTCTAGTCCTGATTCTGGATCACTTACCAGCAGGTGATAAATTTCTTCTGCCTGCCAAAGTTTTGACACAGAGTCAGATGTTCGTTGAGCACAATGCTGGGCCGCTAAACCGCTTAGCCTAATAAATAGATTTTGATTGTCTTTCCATAGGGTGCGCAAGAGCAAAACTCGGGTCCGCTCGTGAATCGTGTACCCTCGGCCGGGAATGTAATTTACAAACGTCTGAGCCACTAGCTCATCGTACTGTTGATCGCTTTCTTCTTCCCCGATTAGTGCACTTAGAAGCTTAAAGTCAAACCAGTGGGGAACGGCCGCAGCGTAAACAGCCTGTTTCAGAGCCTCTGAAAATTGCCTTAGGCTCATTTCAAGCACTACAATTTGAGACTCTTCAGCCGTTTTGGCATTGGCCAACTTCTCAATTAAATCTAGATCCATCGCCTACACCATCCAAACCAGCTCTGGCCGCTCCGCTTGGCAAATGGCCAGAAATTCTTCTAAACGCCCATCACGACCTAAGTAGCCTACCAGCTCGCGTGCAAGCCCGGGCTTGTGATCATGGTCAGGCAAATTTTCATATTCTATGTTCAAATCGAAGCACAAATCTTTGAGCTCGTTCAGACTAAATCCCTTAATAATGTTTTCTCTCATGCGCTTTCGTTGGTTGTAAGCAAGCATCGCTTGGTTTCCAACATTTGGTGCAACTGATTCTTTTAAACTTGTAGCGGTGAATTGACTCTTTAACGTCTCAACGATGGCACTGGGATTGCCTTGCAAGGCTAAGCAAATACCGGTGATTACATCGGCTGATGGCAGCTTAAGATCTAGTAATTCTCCCCAAACCTCCCATGCGTGTACATCTGGCACTCCTTCAAGTTTGTGCAAAATCGCCTTTGACTCCCAATCTGGCAGCGGTTGTGGAACTGCTTGCCCCGCCACAACCACTTTTAGGTTTTGGGTATGAGCGACGCCATACAAAAATTCCTGAGTAAACCACTGGTCAAACTCTGTAGAACACTTTTCATAAGTGTCAATCGCCACAATGATCGGCTCTTTAAGCTGGGCTGTGTCGGTAAACAGGCTGTCTGCTAAAAGCTGGAAATGTTCTTGCCTTGTGGATAGATCTGAAGCCCGGCCGATTTCCCGCAGGTGCCGTCGCAGCTTCATGGGCCACAGTGCTTCGTTTTGCTCCGGCTGTTCCCCCAATAATCCTGAAACAGTTTCATTGAATACCTGAAGCTGTTTCAGACCCAGCTTGGAGCCCAGAATGTTTAGCAAGGTTCCAATGGCTTCTGTACTGTTCTCAAGACGCATGTGGGCAGCCGTTTGGGCCCGGAACAGCTGTAAGCAGTGGTCTATAAGATGTGACTTGCCGCTGCCGCTTTCACCCTGAAACAATAAAATGCTCTGGTTCGCACTAGGCGTAAGAAGTGAGCGGAACATTTCTTGCTCAGAGTGGTAGTTGGCGAGCGGTAGCTTGTTCATAGCGGATTGGGATTAAGTTGACAAAATACCAGATGTGGGGCGGAATGTTGGCGCAACGCGGACCGGATTTGCCTGTTCAAATGCATATGCTAGGCCGATGAGAACTCTTTCTTCCCACGGTCGGCCCATAAACGAAATGTTGAGCGGCAATCCGTTTGAGTAACCTAATGGAAGCGTGATGTGTGGGTAACCCGAAACGGCCGGATACGATGAGCAGCCTGCTGTTCCTGAATCTCCATTTATGTGGTCTGTCAGCCATGCTGGTCCACGGGTGGGGGCTACTAGCGCATCTAGGCCTTCTAGAGCGACATCAAGCCCGTCAATACGGCTGGCAGTAATGCAATTGAGCAAAGCCTCCAGATATTCTCCTTCTTCTAAATCCCCCTTTCCTTGAGCCATTTCAAACAGCTCTTGGCCAAAAATCGGCATGATGGTGTCTGCGTTGGCCTTATTGAACGCAATTAAATCTTCCATTGATTGCATCGGAAAATCATCTCCACGAGATTTTAGATAGCGATTTAATCCGTCCTTAAATTCATATAGTAAAACGGTCATCTCATTTGATCCCCATTCTGAGCGAGGGGGCATTTTGATGTCGCCTACGATGATGGCTCCTAGAGAGCGCATGAGTTCGACAGCTTGTTCCATCTGCTGGTCAGAATCGGGGTGCTTGCCGAAAAACTGCCGCGCAATGCCAATCTTTTTGCCATCAAGTGCATTCTCGTCCAGAAACTGCGTGTAGTCAATGTGGTTGCTGTCCTCTGAAGTCCGGATAACACTCAAAACAGCAGCTGCATCTGCCACGGTTCGTGCCATTGGCCCGGCCGTGTCCTGTGTAGCAGAGATGGGAATAATGCCATCTTGGCTAACCAATCCAACTGTTGGCTTGATGCCCACAATCCCACTTGCGGCCGATGGGGAGACGATGGAGCCATCGGTTTCTGTGCCGATGGCCACCGCACATAGGCTGGCAGCAACAGCCACGCCTGACCCTGAACTTGACCCGCTCGTATTGCGATCAAGCGCGTAAGCATTGCGCGTTTGACCATTCCGGCTGCTCCAACCACTGGATGAACGGTTTGAGCGAAAATTGGCCCATTCGCTTAAATTGGTTTTTCCTAAAATAATCGCTCCCGCTTTCCGCAGATTTTTTACAAGGATGGCATCATCTGGAGCCGGAGCGTGAGTCATTGCCAATGATCCTGCAGTGGTTAGCATCTGGTCACCGGTATCGATATTGTCTTTTAGCAAAATTGGGATACCGTGCAGAGGGCCACGCAGTGCTTCTATGGCTCGCTCTCTATCTAACTGCTTGGCTATGTTTATCGCATCTGGGTTGATTTCGATAACAGAATTTAAACTTGGCCCGGCCGCATCAATCTGGGCGATGCGGTCAAGGTAGAGCTGTACAAGCTGCTCGGCTGAATAGGTCTCATCAGCCATCATGGCTTGAAGCTCAGTAATAGATTTTTCTAAAAGGGGGAAATCAGAATCACTCATGGCTAAAGTATAGCCAAATTACCGCTTAAGACCGCAATTCTAAGAAGGGTACATTGTTAGGCGGGCTATCATTTCATGTTTTGAACTTGACGAGCAACACGGATGCCGCCTAACGTCACGCCGGCCGTAGACTGACCCGGAAAAATTGAGTCGCCAACCATTAACAGATTAGGAATACCCGTTTTTGGCCCGCGTGCTCTGAAAATTGATTCCTGAGCAAACCCACCTACCATACCTTGCGGCCGCTTGGTAAAGCGTTGGAAGCTTACCGGAGTGCCCGCAATGCAGAAAGTGATACAGTCACAGATACCCGGCAGGGCTTTTGACAGAGAGCTGAGCATTTTATCTGCATATTCATCTTTGCGCGCTTTATATTGTGCCCGGTCATTTTCACGCCAGTGCCACCATTTGCTGATTTCAGTGTGCGTTGACATAGTAACCGGTACTTCACCTTCAGGCGCACGTCCAAGATCGTCCGGGCTTGCCATCGAGAAAAAGACGGAGTTTGTCTCGCCCAGTGGCTTGGTTTCATCCACAATGACCTGATGATGGGTGGCAGAGTTGGGGAATTTTTCAAAGAATTTGGCTTTGTTTATGCCCAAGTAAACCATGAACGCCCCCCAGGTTGGCTCCAGCTTTTGCTCAATTTCCTTCTCTAGTTTTGTTGGAGTTGAGCCGTTCAATATTTTTTGCAGCCCCCACGGGGTTAAATTCCCAAGAACGACATCACATTCAACCCGCATTTTCCGCTTGGTTAGTACTGCGTCAGCCCGGCCGTTTTTGATCTCAATGCCGGTCACCTGTTGGCCGTAATGCACTTCACCACCATTTCCCCTAATCCACTCCACTAATGTGTCGCTTAAGCGACCGATGCCGCCTGAAACATGGTTCACGCCTCTTCGTGGGAGATCAACGGCCGCGCTGCCGTAGAGGGCACTCGCGTTCTCACTGGTTGTTTGTGCTGAGATCAGCAGTTGTGAGTCCAAAAAGGCTTTAAACATCGGGTCATTTGTTGGGGCGATGGAGCCAATTGTGCTCAGCAGATATGGGAGCGATTTAAGCGTTTGAGGCCGTAGTGAACCCGCTAACCTGAATAGGTCTGCCAGTGATTCAGGTGGCCATGGAAACGGCCGGGTTGAAATATCCCATGATACGTCTGCCAGCATTTCCTGAGTTTGCCAGAATTTTTCTGCAAAAGGGAAATTTTCTTGTCGTTCCGCTCGCCACTGATCCGCGTCTGCCCACTGAGTCACAGCACGACCGTCTGGTAAATGTACCACCCAAGCCGGGTCAACCGGATGAATAGGCCACTCTAACCCTAAAATTTCAGCCACTTGATGATGGGGACCACCGGACGTAAAGCCCCCTGCAAGGGTTGCTCCAGCGTCAAATCGGTATTCTTTATGATCAAATGTGCCTGCACAGCCCCCCGGATAAACGTGTGCTTCAAGGACGGTTACCTTGTATCCTTGCTTTAGCAACAGTGCTCCAGCCGTTAAACCCCCAACTCCAGCTCCAATAACGACAACATGTTTTTCCATAGTGTTTGATTAAATGAAATTTAGTCAGTTTTTGACCTGACTTTTTGGCAAATCTTGATTAGCCCCGATTTCAATCGGCCGCTGTAGGAACTACCGGGTCGATATTCACATTCCACCTTGTAATCATTTTGCGGTACGTGAACATGATGTACAGATTAGGTTTTGCAAAAAGCAGCCTGGTTACGATTCCCCAGAAGCCTGACCCATGCTCATATTCAATGTGTTCATCAATCCTAGTTTCAGAATCATTGACTGGTGTAAACGTATGGGTGTGAACCCATGATCTTGCTGGCCCCTCCTCTTGGGTGTCAGTAAATCCGTAACTGCTGACCCGACTGTGGACCGCTTTCCAGCGAATGGGTAGAGGACCGAACCACAAAGTAAAGCGAGACACAGATCCTTCGCCCATAGGCTCGACGTCATGTATTTGAACGATGATGGGTGGTGGGCTTAGTTTTTTAAGGGCATTGGTATCACGATGGAATTCTGTTACGTCGTGAAGTGGAGCTTTTACAACAAAAGAAAAATCGAACGTTGGCACAATATTTTCCTCGCGTTTAGTACGCAAAACTTATAAACATTAAAATTTTGAATACTTGTCCATGATTTGTCAATATATCTATTAAATCTAATAGTTTGCTGCACAGTGTGTTTTTCCGTGTCTATATATTGTCGCGGTAGCTGCTGTCCCTTATTGCCCCATCTTAAAAAGATTGGTGATCCTGTTTGGATGTGAGATACTTAAATAGACCATCTAAACAAACAAAATTGGAAAATATTCCAGCAGTTATCACCGGAGAGAATTTCTTTTGGAACGCCCTGATCTCACGACCACAACGGATGAAATTGTCGCGTATATCGAATATTTAGAGGACCAGCTTAAGTCAAAAACCGGCCGAAAAGAAGCGAAATCTATACAAACCGTAGAGCCTTCTGAACCTGAAACACCAATCCAAGTGATTACGATCAGCCAGAATGGACTGATCAAGAGGACACCGCGCCATCTGTACGGCCGACAAAAACGGGCCGGTATGGGGGTGTTTGACGTTGACCTGCCGGATGGTGATAAGCCAAAGCAAGTCTTGCTGGCTGATGTTGAATCTGACCTCATCGCGCTCACAAATTTTGCACGGGTTTTTAAGCTGCCGGTTAGCAAAATCGCTGAAACACCTGTGCGTGGTAAAGGGGAACCCCTTGAAAATCTAACCCGCACGTTTGGTATGCACGGCCGCGAGCATGTGGTAACTTATTTGGCAGGATCAGGCCCATCGATGGTGATTTTGACCGAAAAGGGGCACGTGATTCTGCGCAATAAAAATTTTATCCGTAACAGTGCCGTACTGTACGATGTGAACACGATTCAAGGCCCGCTGGCTGCTTGCTGGTCTACGGGCCAAGATGAGCTGTTCGTGGGGACTAAAAAAGGGCTTGCTATTCGATTTTCGACAAAACAGGTATCAAGTCGAGGAACCAGCGCCATTCGATTGGAGGCGGGTGATGATCTGCTTGGGGTAACGGCAGTAGAGCCAGATGGTGGGGTGCTGCTTGTCTCATCTGAAGGGCGTGGCACGATACGCTTAATGGATGGTTTCCGGCCGAACAAAGCTCCCGGGGGTGGTGGAAAAGTTGCGCTCAAGGCGGAAGAAATGGTTGGTATGGCGGCTGCTCGAGCAGAAGATGACATCTTTATCATTTCATCCTTAAGTAAGATGATTCGATTCAACACAGGTGATATTCCAGCTAAAACGGGGGCTGTTCAAGGTGTACATTTGATGTCTCTTCGTGCAGATGATGTGGCAGCAGTGGCTGTAGCAAAATTGTAAATTTTAAGGGAAGGGAAAATGACTGAGATTGAAATTGGTGTTTTTGGGGGCAGTGGCCTCTACAACATGGAAGAGCTGACTGAAATTGAAGAAAAAACAATATCAACACCGTTTGGTGATCCATCAGACGTCATTACTGTAGGGACGCTTCACGGTAAGCGGGTAGCGTTTTTGCCTAGACACGGCCGAGGGCACGTTTTAAACCCATCAGAAGTCCCTTATCGGGCCAATGTGTATGCTATGAAGGCTTTGGGCGTCAAATACCTCATCTCTGTTAACGCTTGTGGTAGCTTGCAAGAGCCTTATGCTCCCGGCCATATTGTGGTGCCCGATCAACTATATGATCATACACGTCATTTGCGTGCCCGGTCATTTTTTAGTGACGGATTGGTGTCACACATTTCTGTTGCTGACCCCTTTTCGGCCGAGCTCAACCAAGCGATTGTTGACGCTGTATCTGCCTGCGGTGGTACGGTTCACGCGGGTGGGGCGTTCATCACCATTGAAGGGCCGCGTTTTAGCACCAAGGCTGAGTCGCGCACCTTTCGCAAGTGGGGGATGGATATTATCGGCATGACCACTTGCCCAGAAGCCTTTCTGGCAGCCGAAGCTGAAATCGCTTATGCATCAATGGCACATGTGACAGATTATGATTGCTGGCACGAAAGTGAGGAGCCGGTTACGGTTGAAATGGTGATCGAGACATTGGGCAAAAACGCAAAGCTAGCCAAAGACTCACTGTCCCATATGGTGAAGCATTCTGATAGCTGGGCTGGTGAATATCCGGCTCATAGTGCGCTGCAATTTGCATTAATCACTGACCGTTCAAAGATAACGCCTGAAATTCGCGCGCAGTATGGAATTTTGGTAGAAAAATATCTGGATTAGCCTCCCCCATGCCTGTACGTTTTAAGACGTGGCCAGATTGGTTGTTGGTCCCAGCACTGATTTTTATGCTGACCAACGCCATCTCTCTCGCTTTGACCGATGCCCCAGCCCCTCGTTGGGGCGTTTTGCTCTATGCGCTTGTTTGGCTTGCCATGTGGTTAGGAGCTAGCCTTGCTCTAAATTATTTCCGGCCAGGGTACGATCAGCTTGTTCTGGCCATTGTCATGCTTTTTTTGGGATGGGGAATGCTGCAAGTTGATCGTCTTGCGCCGGATTTTGCTCTACGTCACGCGATGTGGTGTGTATTGGGCACCATCGTATTGGGGGGGACAGCCATTATTCCGGGCAAGTTGATTTGGCTAAGCCACTATCCGTACACAATTATGCTGGCAGGTTTGCTGCTGGTAGGTATCACGTTTCTTTTGGGAACCGCTCCGCTAGGATATGGTCCAAGGCTGTGGTTGCGCATTCCGTTTCTGAACATTTTTTTTCAACCATCAGAGCTTCTTAAGTTGATATTTATCGTATTTGCGGCCGGTTTTTTTAGTCGCCGGCACCGCGAAGTATCTTTCGAAAGCCTGCACGAGGGAAACCAACCCAAACGATTCGAAGTTGCGTGGCTGGGTCCACTGCTTGCAATGTGGCTGTTCTCAATGTGCTTACTTGTGCTCCAGCAGGACTTGGGTGCAGCAACGCTTTTCTTTTTTGCCTTCATGGCGCTGATCTATCTGGCGACTGGTGAACGGGTCTATATTTGGGGGGGGATTGGGATGCTGGCGGTTGCGGCTGTTATTGCAACCCTTCTTTATGACCGCGTTGCCTTGCGTATGGAAGCGCTTATTAACCCGTGGCCAGACGCTTCCGGCCGGGCTTTTCAAATTGTTCAGGCGCTGTATGCCATTGGAGCTGGTGGCTTTATAGGTACCGGTATCGGTCAAGGATTCCCAAACTATATTCCCGTGGTCCATTCTGACTTCGCCCTCGCTGCTATTGCTGAAGAATGGGGGATGGTTGGTAGCGGGGTTGTAATTGGTCTTTTTGCCATTCTGATTTGGCGGGGATTTATGATTTCAATGCAGAGCCAACATCCGTTTTTTCGCTATTTGGCTGCTGGTATTGCGATTCTTTTGGGGGCCCAAACGTTAATGATTATTGGAGGCGTGGCCAAACTCCTACCTCTCACAGGGGTTACTCTTCCGTTTGTGAGCTATGGAGGAAGCTCCATGGTGGTCAGCTGTACGATGGCAGGCTTGTTACTTAGAATGTCAGCCCTGAACAGTGGCGAAGTTACTGAACGCGCCAGCCTGCGCCGCCGAAAATACAATCACAGAATTGAGCGTATGAATGTAGCCTTTATGACCATTTTTGCCGTTATGTTTATTGGAATGCTTTGGTGGGCTTCTGTCCAATCTTCTTGGCTGGCTGTACGTGAGGATAATCCCAGAACGGTTGAGGCGGTTTTAAGTATTCAACGAGGCACAATTTTTGATGTAGACGGCAATCCTATTTCCCAAAATGTAGGCACGTTGGCAAGACAAGAGCGGCAGATGAACAACTTGTCTTTTGCTTCTGTTGTGGGATATGCTAGCTTTCGTTTCGGTGAATCAGGCGTTGAAGAAGGGCTGAATGAGATTTTGAATGGTGAGGCGTCAGATCAGACCAGCGTGTGGCGTCAAGAAATTTTGAATTATCCGCAGATTGGTCAAGACGTTCGTCTAACTTTAGAATCAGATTTACAAATGCGGGCGGTTGAGCTGCTTCAAGGGCAAAAGGGGGCTTTGGTTCTGATGTCAGTGAACGATGGTGCCATTCGGTCGATGGCCAGCTCTCCATCCTTTGATCCAAATAGCTTAGAAGATTCATTTGACCAGCTCACGGCCGATGAGGATGCGCCACTGGTCAATCGTGCAGTTCAGGGAAACTATCAGGTAGGATATATGCTGACACCGTTTTTGGTTGGTTGGGGGCTGGAGACGGGGAAGTTGTCTCGGTCTGAATTAGATGGACTGATGGCCAACGATGGTCAAAATGCTGAGTCGTATTTTCAAACCTCAACTGCAGCCGATGTTTCAGATCTGGTTAACACCTTTGGGCTCGCAAATAGCTACCCCAACCTGCCCCTTCTACAAATTGTTGAGGAAACCAATACTCCGCAAACTATTTCTGATGCGATTGATGGTGATGATGCCATGCTGATTTCCCCCCTACAGCTTACACTCGCAGTTGCGAATATAGCCAACCCGAATGATGTTGTTCAACCAGAAATTGTATCAGCCATTTATGAGGAAAATGCTTGGAAGGGGTCTATAAACCGCGATACGGAACAAATGTTGCCTAAACTTGATGAGACCAACCGCGATGTGATGCTCGAGCTTTTTGAAAGTGATGGCCGAATAGGTTACTACACGTCCTCGTTTGAAAGCGGGCCTGATGCAGAAACTGAAAGCGGGTGGTTTGTTGGCCTTGCGCCCCCTCAGAATCCACGTTACGTTCTTGTTATTCTTGTAGAAGATTCTAATGGTTTTGAGCAAGTGGAAATGGCTTCACTCGAGTACCTAAATTACGTCTTAAATCGATAAAAGCCCGAGCCCACCTAATATATTCTTTGTGGCTCTTTATGTGTTTTAAGGAGCTCCCAACAAAACTTCTAACAAAGCAGGCAAAAGTGCCTTACCACGCTGAAGCATATTGTGGGTAAACTCAAAAAAGCCGAGGTAGATGGTTAATTTACTTTGTTAAATACTACGATGAGGAGGTAATCAAGACCACTTGCCGAGGCGCGGTCTTCTACCCGCTGTGGTCGGCCGTCTCGCCGCACCACCGCTTTACCCCCTCAACCTATCCTGCCCACTGACCAAAACGCACAAAAAAAGCCGGTTCCTGCTTGAAACCGGCCAATGTTTGAAAATGATGAATTGTGCGGCCGGAGCGAGTTGAGGAAGCCGCCCCAGAGCTAGGGGGGACGCTGTTTTGAGTCACGGCCGTCTGCCGCCCGGCCGCATCAACGGTGTAATCGGTTGTGTTTGCTCCTTCGGTTGTTTGAATTAGACGATTCGCCGCATCATACGCATAGGTTGTGCAGATTGTAGTTCCATTCAGCGTTTTACTGTGCGTCTTTTGATTTCTTGTTACACGCA
>JBCCSO010000062.1:0-13760 GCA_039199965.1 Chloroflexota bacterium
CCACTATCCACCACTAACCCATCGCTCCCGCACTTCATCGTAAAGGTCAATCGTTTCGGCCGCTGCCCGCTCCCAGCTAAATTTAGCCGCTTGTTTTAGCCCAAGATCGCGCCGTTTGGCCATTTCATCTGGTGCATACAGCAGTCGGCTGATGATGCTCACCATTTCATCCACGTCTTCTGGGTCGAAGTAAGCGGCCGCATCTCCACCTACCTCCGGCAAGCTGCTGCGATTGCTGCTCGCGACCACTTGACCGCAGGCCATATGCTCAAGCAGGGGGAGGCCAAACCCTTCGTACAAGCTGGGCTGCACACCCAAACGGGCCCCCGCGATCAGGCCGGGTAGATCTTCATCCTCTACCCAGCCGGGTGAAACCACGATGTTTTCCAAATTTTCAGCTTTGAGCCGATCAAAGAAGCTGTCTACGAGCCACCCTTTTGAACCCGCCAAAACAAGTTTGAGATCAGGATGATCTGAGCGCAGTTTAATGAGCGCATCAACCAATCGATTCAGATTTTTGCGCGGCTCGATGGTGCCGATGTGCAGCAAGTAACTTGCTGGCAGGCGGTATTTGGCTTTCACGCGGTCAATATCTGCAGGATCAGGCACAAAGAAATGATCGGCCGCAGCTTCAGGAATCACGGTGATTTTTTCGGCCGGGATTTTGTAATGTTCTACTAGGTCAAGTTTACTCGCCTCAGACACCGTGATGATGGCGTTTGCCCTACGGCAGTACAGCGGCATAGCCACTTTTAGGTAGTTGTAGTTAAGTTTTGTGTGGTATTCGGGAAACAAATGCGGAATGATGTCGTGGATGGTGATTACCGTTGGCATGCTGGTCACGGGAGCCAGCAAATGCTCCGTGGCGTGAAAAATGTTCCCCCCCGATAGTTTTTTGTTGATGGTGAACGGCCGCCACGGGCTAGCTTGTGCCAAAAGGACGGCCATGCGCCACGGCTTGTAACCCGCTTGAATTCTTTTTGCAGGCAAGAATTTGAGCCCTTCAGGCATTCTGGCATCATGGTCTGTATTGTGAAATAAGCCTACCCCTCGCTTTTTTGAGACTTCAACTGCAAGCTTTTCTGCATATCTTCCCAGTCCGGCACGGCTGTGAACGGCCGGAGACACATCAATATAGATCATAGTTTGGTTGATTTTATCAGATAACGGGACTTCTTTCCTGACTGTTTGTATTTAACATAATTGCTTGCACCTTTCCCAGACTGTATAATGCTTTTTAGGTTGACTGGTGCTGGCTTCATTTCGTAATTTAGCACCCATCCATATTTGATCGTCTACATTTTTTTTAAGTTTTTAAGTACGAATGGCACTAAAAGGTAATTTAAGAGACTTCACCACCGCTCAGTTATTAAACCTCGTTAATCTGGCTCGCAAAACAGGCGTGCTTACGGTTAACGGCCGGGAAAAAGCGACAATCAGCTTCGACCAAGGAAAGCTAGTCTATGCTGAAACAGACGCCCTGCGGGGTGATCTTGGGCAAGTACTTTATCGTGCTGGAAAGCTAAGCAAAAAACAAGCTGCACTAATTGATGAAAAGCTAAAGGGACAAAGTGATAGACATCTTGGGCACAGATTAATTAAGTCAAAGATGATTTCGCAGGCCGACATTCTGGAAAGCATTCGCCAGCATATTTTGAACGTTGTTTATGGTCTATTTTCTTGGGCTGATGGGACGTTTGACTTCCAGGCAAATCCAGAGCCAGCATCCTCTCGCATTCGTATTCCTATCGAGCTTGATACAATTATCGTCGAAGGCAGTCGCCGACTATCAGAGTCGGAGCGTTTGAATGACGAACTTCCGGACTTAAACATTCGTCTACAGTTTGTGCCCCGGCCGGAGAATCGGCTGGGCAAAATGAATCTGACATCAGACGAATGGCGAATTATCAACTATATAAGTCCCAAAAACACAATTAAGAAGATCGCTGAGGCGAATCAACTCTCTGATTTTGAAGTTAGAAGAACAATTTACGGTTTGATAGAGGCCGGGCTAATTGAGCCCATCCGTCAAATTGAGGAACCTAAGTATACAAGTAGACGTCAGGTCTCACCTCAAAACCGTAAACCTGAAGCTTCTGCAGCGGATAAGCGAGGGGTTGTTAACCGGCTCATTGATCGGATACGAAGTTTGTAGTGTTAAATCAAGAACCGTCAAACTATCATACATTTAAGTGAGACATTTATGCAGGCAGTAAAAATGGTCGTCACCGGCCCATTCTCAGCAGGTAAAACAGCATTTATCGGATCAATTAGTGAAATTGATGTGGTTAAAACTGAGCGTCGGATTACGGCACCCTCTGAGCAGATCAAAGAAACAACCACAGTTGCAATGGACTTCGGCCGTATTACGGTTGATGAGGATTTGGTTCTTTATCTATTTGGTACACCGGGTCAAAGACGATTTGATTTCATGTGGGAAATTCTGTCTGAAGGCATGTTAGGTTTTGTGGTGTTGGTTGACAGCACCCGGCCGGAAACCTTTCGTGAGGCTCGACGCATTCTTGAAACATTCCAAAGCTATGCATCTACCCCCTTTATTGTCGCTGCCAATAAGCAGGATAGTGAAGATGCGTGGCAGCCTGATGACCTACGCATCATTCTAAAGCTAGATCCGTCTGTAAAGGTTTTACCCTGTGTTTCGATTGATCGTGAAAGCGTAAAAAATGTTCTACTGGAACTGCTCTACTCAATTTTGGAACATCTTGAAGACGAAGAAAGTTAGTCCTCTGCAAAATTTAGCCGTATTAGAAGTCCCCCTTTAATTGGCACAACCGTGTAGAATAGGAAAAAAGTTTACCGTCCAATCATTATTTTACAGCCTTTTCACAGTTTGATTTTTTATCTAGTGATAGGATAACCATTCAGAAAGTCTACCATTACGCTAGGACAACAAAAGCTATTTGTAGTACCGTTGACCAATCGAGATTTTAATTTATTCCAAAGTTTCGTTGGCGAATGATGGGCATCGAGGTTTGGATGAGTTCCATCGTAACAGAAAAGGGTATTCTCCACTACGAAACCCTAGGCAGAGGAAAACCTGTTATCTTGCTCCATGGTTGGATAAACTCATGGGATGTTTGGCGCGAATCAATGATTCACCTAGCTGGGGAAGGTGTCAGAGTTTATGCACTCGACTTTTGGGGATTTGGCTTGTCAAATGGAGAAACTGTTGAAGAAAGCGCATTCGAAATTGATAGCTATGTTGATATGGTCTATCAATTTATGGAAAAACTGGGTATTCGAAACGCACCTATTTTCGGACACTCAATGGGAGGAACCGTTGCGCTCAAGTTTAGTATTCGCTATCCAGAAAAAGTTGACCGTGTCGTAATCGTAGGTTCCCCGATTGTGGGTAATACGCTAAACTTTTTCCTTAAGCTGTCAGGTATTAACTTCATTGCCGAGCTGGTTTGGAAGTACCCTTTTTTGCGTGATACCGTCATGCGGATTGTTCTTTTTGGAGACCAAAAATCAGTTAAAACGATGCTAATGCGCGATGTGAAAAAGGCCAATATGCACTCCTTTTTCAAATCGATAGGCGATCTGCACGCTACCGACCTGTGCGAAGATCTGGAAGCAAACAAAGTTCCGATCTTGGGTATTTTTGGTACAAGCGATAATATTGTGTCACCATCTAATGCTGACCTACTCCGGGATGCTAGACAAGATTCAGAAGTTGTTATGATGGAAAAGTCGCGTCATTTTCCAATGATGGACGAACCTGAAAAGTTTCTATCGGTTATCGACTCGTTCTTAAAACAGGACTTTGAAGTCGGCAGTCAGTTGTCGGAGGTTTAAGGATATGCGTCGGATTGCAATAGAAGCTCCAAGATTCATTCCTCCGTTCAACGAGCCTGCGCGTCAGATTACGTTGCAAAATCGGCCGCTGTGGCTGCACCATCGCGAGCTATTCGCTTCATTTATCGAATCTGAAATCGAATATCCCAATTGGGAGCTTGCCAGACAGTTTGAATCTCCAACGGAAACGATCCTACATCGTGATAACCTGTTTTTTAATGCTGAACTACTGGAAGAGTTTATCGGCCGGGCCAAAAAGGGTAAGAAGCCGGTGCAGTTAGCCTTTGAGGCAAACGATCCCTCGATAAAAGAGCATGTTTTGCCCTTGTCTACCCAGTTGGTGGAACAAGGCGACCTTGTTTTGGCAGAGATGTGGTATTTGCCAGAGGGAATTGGTCAAATTGAAGATGCAGAGCCCTTAGTAATTGATACAGAATCAAGAGAACGTGGTTATTATCACATTCCACCGTACTCAGCCTCAACGGCTGGTGATTTGGTCTACATGCTTCCGAAAAAAGCTTTCGTTGTAATTGAAAGCTGGGTTCACATCTTTATCGCAGATATTCTGTTTGGAATATTTACCTACGGGGTCAACATTGAAGACCAAATAAATCAAGATTGGAAGCTAAAAGCAAAAATTCTTTGGCGATCTTTGATTGAACAGTCCCCTCTGATCTCGTCAAGTGCCCTAGTAAAAGTTGGAAAAAACGTCAACATTCACCCAACCGCTCAAATTACAGGCCCGGCTATTATTGGAGATAATGTGACGATTGGCGCTGGTGTGGTGATTGATGCCTGCATTATTGGGGACAACGTCAATATTTCACAAGGGTGTCAATTGCATATTAGCGTTGTGGGTAACGGGTGCTTTTTACCATTTCGAGCGGCACTATTTATGACAACTGTGATGGAGCGAACGATGATTGCTCAGAATACTTGTTTACAGCTGTGCGTGGTCGGCCGTGATTCATTCATTGGGGCCGGCTCAACATTTACAGACACAAGCGTACTAACATCATCGATCAAAGCCTTAAATGGAAATGATGAACTGGAAGAGGTGCCGCTGCGCGTCATTGGTGGGGCTGTTGGCCATCATTGTCACTTGGGTTCGGGTTTGGTTATTTACCCTGCTCGAATTATCGAATCGGACGTCATTTTAATTCCATCTGAAGAACGTACATTTATTAAATCAAATATTATGTACGAAGACAGTGACCACCATGCGTTTGGTGAACGATTCAAAAACCATCCTCAACTTTATCCACGTCAAGAGAAAAGCGTCGAGGAAGAAGAGATGTCACCCTTTTTACAAGAGGGATCTTAACGATTTGAGGCAGCCTGCTTCGTTTCACCCCAGTGTATATTTTCCTCCTAATAAATAAGACATTGGGCCTATTCTGCAACTTTTCACTCTAAATTCGGTTTCGCACAGTAAAGAATCAGTTAATATTAAAAGTCGTCAACCTATCTAAAGATTTACCTTTCGGCTGATCAGCGATTGACATAAAGTGGTAACGTTTGTAATGTCCATTTGAAACGCTTTTGAGGTAAAAACTAGGTGAGACTTGTTTTTTTATTGCGCGTAGAGATGAATTGTTACGAATCTTTCACTTCTCGAGGTAAATGCTTGAATTGTGTGGGATTCAACAGCCTGTTAAAATGTAGACCAATTGTTTCCAAAGCGAGGAGCATATGTTTTGTAACTTTTTTGAAGTACGTTCAATTTATCATCGGATTGAAAACGCGTGGTCAGCCCAAACCAAAAGTTTGAAGTTGAATCCGCGAGCGATTTCAAGACCAATTTAAGGAATGGCTTATGAGCAAAAATGGCCGAATACTGGTTGTTGAGGATGACTTTGATATCGCAGACATGCTGCGCATATTTTTTGTAGGTCAAGAATTTGAAGTTGATGTGGCCTCCCGTGGCAGCGAGGCACTGACAATTTGCCGCAGACAGCTTCCTGATTTAATCGTACTGGACATTATGCTGCCAGACATGGATGGATATGCTGTTTGCCGTGAGCTGCGTACCACAACCCGCACCCGCCACATCCCCATCATTTTCTTGACCCAGCGAGACGAACGAAGTGATCGTATAGCTGGTCTAGAACTGGGTGCAGATGACTACATCACGAAACCATTTGACATTGAAGAACTTATCCTGCGGGTACGTCGTGCTATTACCACCTATAAGCACAACAATATGACCGACCCTCGTACGGGCTTGCCCAGCGGCCGCCTGATCGAGGAAGAACTGCTGCAGCTAATGCGTTCAGACGAGAGCTGGTCGCTTAGCCTAATCGGCATTGATAATCTTAAAGATTTCTCTGATGCGTATGGTTTTGTTGCCAGCGATGAGGTGCTGCGCTTTACCGCTATGCTGCTTAATGATGAAGTGGACCAGCACGGATCTTTGGAAGACTTCGTCGGTCACACTGGTGGAGATACGTTTGTATTAATCTCGCGCAGCATTGACCCCAGCGAACTTGTAGACAAAATTCGCGATCGGTTTATCAACTCAATTTCAGCTCACTATAATTTTATGGATATTGATCGCGGTGGAATTGAGCGGGCAGATGGATCGATTGCACCCCTGATGAAATTGTCGGCCGGTGTTGTTTCAACTGCCACTCACACCTTTTCTGACATCCGTGAAGTTACCGAACTGGCGGCCGACATGCGCCGTCGCGATCAGGAAAGCCATCCTGTTTAATTCCCTAGCTGTTTGATAGACAGCCAGAAAACTCAACGTGACCACTCTTTCCGAACTGACTTTACAGCAAATTATTGATAATTTGCCTGATGCCATTATTGTTGTCGCAGAAAGCGGGGAAATCCGCTTGGCCAACAGCAAAGCCAGGGCTCTTTCACCCGGCTTGAAAACCCACGCTACATGGGAATCAGCTGGGTTGTTGTTCAACACAGATCCTCAGGTTTTGCAGCAGTGGATGGCTTTGTTGCGTTCGGCTCAGTCAGCATATTTTAATATTGGCTTAAGCGGCTGGCATCTTGAGTCCAAGAGTATCTTGATGGGGGCTGAACACTGCATTCAAATTACCGGTGTAGAATCTAGTAAAGAGCCTAAGCAAAGTATTCTAGACAAACAAACTGCTCGAATTTCACGCTCGAATAAACTGCTTGAGATTACCAATGAACTTTCATATTTACTAGAAGAAGAATTGGTCTTAGAAAAAGCACTTCAGCTAATTAATGAACCAGTAGCGGCTGAAGAGGGGCTTATTTTGCTCACTGACCAAGTTACAGGAGAGTTTGTTGTACGGGTTGAAATTAGAGAGGGCCAGCAGCCGATCTTAACCGAAAAACCAACCGGTATTTGGCCAAATCAAGGTCTGGCTGGATGGGTGCTGCGCACACGCCAAGCTGTATTGGTTCCCGATACTGAACAAGATAGACGCTGGATTAAACATGGGTCTGCTAAGACGCAAACCGGGCCACTAGTTCTTCGCCGATCAGTTTTGGCTGCACCACTTGAATTTGGGCATGAACCAATTGGTGTCCTGATGTTGTCAAGTCCGATTCCACAGCGATTTAGCAATGATGATTTAAGTCTGGTACGTGAAGCGACCGGATTGATTTCAAATGCGCTGTACAACGCTCATTTGTACGACCTTATCCGCAACCAAGGAGCGCGTTTGGGGGGTATGCTCAGAGAAGAGCAAGTTAACGCAGCTAAAAATCAATCTATCCTTGAAAGTATTGCTGATGGCGTACTGGTGGTTGATCAGGAAGGAGAAATGATTTTAGCCAATGATGCGTTTATCGAAATTTTCGAAAAACCTCGTTGGGAAATTGTCGGACATCATGTCCGCTCAATGGGTGAGATTGTCGAGCCATCTGGTGAGAATTGGTTTAATGCGGTCCAAGAGTGGTCAGTAAATGAACCCTCCGGCCGTGCAGGTGAAACAGTTGAAGATACCATCGTATTGAAAACCTCAGATAGAATGGTCCGCGTTAACTTGGCACCGGTTTTTGCGGGCGGCCAATTCTTTGGGACGGTCTCTATTTTTAGAGACATTACGCGCGAGATCGAAGCAGATTTAGCGAAAACATCGTTTGTTTCACTCGTTTCGCATGAACTTCGCACGCCGCTGACCTCAATTCGTGGGTACACTGATCTAATGCTTATGGGGGCGGCTGGTGAATTGCCTGATGCAGTTACCAAGTATATCAAAATTATTCAGACCAACGCCAAGCGGCTACATGAGCTTGTAGGTGACATCCTCTTGATCACACAGTTTGATGGGGGGGACATGCCGCTGACGGTCGCGCCTACTGACATCCAAAACGTGATTGATGAGGTGATCAGCAACCATCTGAAGAATAGGATTAATGTTGAAAACCGGGATATTAAGCTGAGCGTAGAGGGGTCTAAAGAGCTCCCAGAAGTGATGGCAGATCGAGGACGTATTGTTCAAGTTTTGACGAATCTTGTTGACAATGCACTTAATTACACCCGTGATGGAGGCAAAATTACGGTTACTGCCAGATCAACCAATGAAGCGGTTTTTGTTTCGGTCCGGGATACGGGGATTGGCATTACGGCTGAAGAGATCGATCGGGTCTTTGATCGCTTCTACCGATCAGAAGATAACCAAGTGCGCAAAATTGCTGGAACAGGACTGGGACTATCTATTGCAAAAACATTTGTAGACATGCACGGTGGCAATCTAACAGTTTCGAGTGAGTACGGTGTTGGAAGTACCTTTACGTTCAGATTGCCTTTGGTAGAGGAAAGTAGTTAGGTTTAGGACAAGCTTGCCATTGATAAATGATTGAGCAAGCGAGCAAAATCATGGCAAAAATTTTAATTGCTGAAGATGAAGCGGACATTCGAGAATTGATTAAGATCACGCTATCTTTTAGTGGATTTGACGTCGTCGCAGCCGAAGACGGCCGACGTGCGCTTGAGCTGGCTCAAGAAGACAGCTATGACTTGATCATGATGGATGTACAAATGCCACATATGGATGGGTATGAGGCATGTCGCGAAATTAAAAAAATCCCATCCTTACGGCACGTGCCCATTGTGTTTTTGAGCGCAAAGGGGCAATCATCAGAAGTTCGACAGGGGTTTGGTGCTGGTGCAATTGATTATATGTTAAAACCATTTGCACCTGACGAACTGATCACCCGGATAAATCAGATATTGGCAAATGGTGGCAAACCGGGACAAGTAGTTTAGAGCGATTTACAAGCTTAAATTGTACGGTTTTGATTTCATAAATCGCACAGCAGCTGTTTTCAAAAAAGCATTTTGAAAGCGGCCTAGGTCAGAGTAGTAGTGCCCATCTGTCGCCTTAATCAGAACAGAGAAAAAGATTCTGTGAGCATAACGACGCTAGAAAATCAGTTAGTCCATTACGAAGTAACAGGGCACGGTACCCCTGTTGTTTTTGTGCACGGATGGCACGGTTCATGGCGTTACTGGTGGTCAACTATGCAGGAGCTTTCTGCGCGTAACAGGACGTATGCTTTTGACCTATGGGGATTTGGCGACTCAAGTAATAATCCAACCGCTTATTCGATTGATGCTTATGTGGATATGCTTTATGGGTTCTTAGATGCCCTTGCTATCGTTAAGCCGGTCAAGCTGGTTGGACACTCTATGGGAGCAGCCGTGGTGTTGCGCTATGCTCAAAAGTTTCCAGATGATGTAGACCGGATCGCTGCAATTTCTATGCCTGTCAAGGGCGACTACATGAACGATCGCTTGATTGGACAAGATCCTTTTTCAAACGTCGGCCGAACTCCCGGCTTATCTTGGCCTGAAGTCGATAATGAAGTGCGTAAGTCTGATGTAAATGCCGTAAGCAAGCTGGTTGATGAAATCCGACAAAAAGATTTTATTCGGGATATTGAAACTTGTAGCAAGCCTCTGCTTTTAGTCTTTGGTAAGCAGGACCAGATTGTAAAAGAGCCGGGCAACAGCTTACCAGACCCTAACAAAGGACGCGCTTACATCTCGCTTAATTGCAGCCATTTCCCTATGCTTGAGGATCAGGTTAAATTTAATCGGTTGGTGCTCGATTTTGTGCTGGCTGATGAAAATACTGACCTACAAGAGCTTTCGCCCAAGGATCACTGGATTCGCCGGAATCGTTAGGCTACCTGCTTACAGTGGCCTGACTCCAAACCACACAGGTTTTTCAGAATAATCAAAATACTTTGCGACGGTGAGCCGCATCCTGTAAAAGTCGTAGACGTTGCCGGTGATTTCTCCGTTGTAGAGGCGCACAGACTGGTAGTAAAGGGGGGATAGATCGTTGACCGCTTCGGCATGGATTTGACTAAAGCCCCAATTATCTTTGGCTGCCTGATCTGCAAAAATAACACAGTTTCCATAGTCACCGTTTGTCAGTTCAAGCGAGCTGTAGCTTAGCAATCCTTTATGTTTGCGCATTTCACTGAAAAGCATCTTGTCCCTTGATGCGATTGATTCACCATCTGAGCTGAGGTTACGCTGCCCAAAAAAGCCAACAATGCAGAGTGAGCTTGCATCAACTAAGAGCTTCGGCCGGATGGGGATAATGCGATGATGGCGACCGTCAGATTCAAATAGCTCGTGTGACTCAGGGGCAAATAGATTTGGGTTTTTGGTGGCGGTTATCGAGTTAACGATTTGACTGAGCCGCATGAGCATGTAGCAAATTTGGCGCGAGTCGATGTCGGCATAGGCTGGATGGGTAAACGGGCGGTCTAACATAACCTCTTTTGGGCCCAGTTGCATAGCTATCATTGATGATTGACCTTTTGTTTGACAAAAACTTGGGTAGTGATATGGTATTTATACAATTGTTTATTTGTATAGACAAGTATACAAACTGTACAAAATGGGGTAACCATGAATCAGTTAAAAATGATGACTTGCTTGGGAGAAAACACAGTGCCAGTCTGTGCAGAAATAGCGGCCGAAATGTCAGAGCGTTTAGGAGTAGAGGTTGTGTTTAAGCCAGTCGCAGAGTCAACACCGGCCGCAGAAAAGCTTATGCGGGGCGATGTCCAGCTTGGTTGGATATGTGGGCTGCTGTATGTGCATAAAGTTGATTCAGAAAATGCTCAGCTTGATCTGCTGTCAGCTCCGATTTTTTCAGGCCACACTGAACCAGTCTATTTTTCAAATTTAACCGTAGCCACCGCTAGCCCGTTTAAAACTATCGAGGATTTAAGTGGACATACACTTGCCATTAATGAAACGACATCTTGGTCTGGCAACCACTTACTACGCGCTTTTATGCACGAACGTGGGCTAGATATGAGCTTTTTTGATGAAGTAGTTGTGAGCGGTGGCCATTCAAAATCATTTGCGATGGTGGCAGAAGGCAAAGTTGATGCTGCTTCTATTGATCACAGTGTGTTTGACTTTGTCGCAGAGCATCGGCCGGAGCTGCTGGAACGTATCAGGGTGATTGATTTAATTGGCCCATCACCCGCACCTCCGTTTGTTGTGCATCGGTCTGTATCAGAACATTTGCGCTACAAAATTCGAGATTGTCTGCTAGAATTAGGAAAAGACAGTCAGTTTATTTCTCGTGTTCAACCTCATCGTGTAGAAACATTTGTGCCCATTTCTGACGCTGATTACCAGCCGATACGCGAAGGCTTTGCTCGAAGTTTGTCGATGGATTGCTTAGATACAAATACGAAAACCAAATGAGCTTAAACGTTCCTCCTATTCCTAAATACTATCAGGTAGCTACAAACCTAAAAGAACTCATCACATCTGGCGAGCTTCAGCCATCTGATCAAATTCCGACTGAAGAGTCTTTGGTTGATCAATATGGTGTCAGTCGTGGGACGGTACGTAAGGCGATTCAGCTTTTGATTGATGAAGGATTGGTTGAGAGTGAGCAAGGGAGGGGATCTTTTGTAACGACGGCCGTGCAGTCTTCCAATCACTTTAGTTTGGTTAGTTTTGAGGATGAAATGCGCAGGCAGGCGCGCAAACCATCGATCCGGATGCTGAAGTTTGAATTGCGTAAAGCGGGTGAACGCACAGGCGGCCGTTTGCAGATTCCGGCTGAGCATTTGGTTTTTCAGATCGAGCGTATACTGCTGGCCGACGATGAGCCGGTCGCGTACGAATGCCGTATTTTTGAACAGAATCTCTGCCCCGGTATGATCAATGAAGATTTAGAGAACCAATCGATCCACTGGTTGCTATCACAAAAGTACAACGTTCCTTTGGTGAAAATGGTGCATACGGTTGAGCGGCTGCCGATGAAGCAGCCGTATGCTGGATATTTGGGAGCTAAACAGGGGGAACCCGCGTTTATTGTGGATCGGCTTTCGTTTACTGAACAAGACGGAGTTAAGTTTCCGGCCGTGCTGTTTGAGGCAGTTTACAGAGAAAACAGTTATTACCTGCATGCGTTTGGCTAGACAAGACAGGACAGGTTTCATGAACATCTTCATAAAGTGTGACGAGGTGGGAAAACCTGTTATGTCTTCCAAATTACCCTTCTCAAATGAACCGTTTAGCTCACCTGTGGTATTGTCCAGCCTATGACAGTTAGGCTTTTAATTGTAGCGGCCGACCCACTGATCCGTTCTGCTTTGGGTGGGATTGTGGATCAAACGGATGAGCTAGTTGTGGTTGGACAGGCTTCTCCGGCCGATGATGCGGTCGAGCTGGTTAACGTCTACCGGCCGGATGTGGTGCTCTATGACGCAGGCTGGGAACTTTCGGCCGAACTGATTCAGCTAGTCGAGGAATGGTCACTGCCCATCGTACTGCTGGTGCCTGAGTCTGATGCGGGACTGGGTGATTTGCTGACGGCGGGATTTGGCGCGATCTTGCCGCGCGGGATTGATCCTGATCGCTTAAACGGGGCCGTATTGGCCGTGGTACAAGAGCTAACCGTCATTGCGCCTGAATTCTTGGCCGGGATGTCATTGTTAGATGCAAACAGGCAGCCCTCGTTTGACATTATCGAAGTAGAGCCACTGACCCCGCGCGAATTTGATGTGCTCGAACATTTGGCAGAAGGGTTGACCAACAGGGAAATTGCGGCGCGTTTAGAAATTAGTCACCATACAGTTAAATTCCATTTGTCCTCACTAATGGATAAGCTGGGTGTTCACAGTCGGACAGAAGCGGTTACAAAGGCTAGCCGGGCCGGAATTCTTGAGATTTGATCAGGAAGAGGAAGTTGAGCGCATGAAAGTTATCGAATTTATAGACCAAGCTGATCAAGGTAAAGGAATCGTAAAGATCCAAGCCACTGATGACGAAGTCAGATTTTGTATATCCTTGGAAGAAGATGGAGATATCGAGGTGTTTTTGCACAGGGATGTAGCATTTCAAATAATTGAGGAACTGGAAAGTGCTTTAAATAATGGTGTCGATTCATAACTGTTTGAGCTTAGAGTCTGTTATTTTTTAGTTTCAAGCTGAAATTTAAAGCTTCTTACCTACCCATTTATCCGGGGTAAGCCTAACCATTCACCCGAAGTTAGCCTATGTGGGATTGCCTATACTTTCCCTACATGAAAAACAAAACAAAGAAAACCAAAGGTAAACTGCGTGGCATGGGGCCACGGACTCGTGTGATCAAAATGCAAAGACACACGATCTCAAGATTAAAAAAGATGTTGCGTCGAGAACGCACGGCTAAAGCGCAAGCGATGAGCGGCCATCCACTAGATACGGCCGCAGCGGATAGTAATAGTTACGGAGAACAAACAGAAAATGGATTTAACACAGATATCAAATGGGATGGCAGACGCGGTCGAAAAGGCAGCCGCCAGCGTCGTGCAAGTCGCGGGGCGCAGACGGGGTGGCGCGACGGGCATCGTATGGGCAGACGGCATCGTGGTCACGGCCGATCACGTCGTGCCGGGTGGTCGCCAGCGCGGCCGTCATGGAAAGCACGGTACACCCCGGAAGCCGCAGGTGATTTTGGCGGACGGCACGAAGCTCG
>JBCCSO010000063.1:0-13728 GCA_039199965.1 Chloroflexota bacterium
AAATCACTCGAAAAAAATCTAGCCACAGAAGAACCAGAAGTACAGTGGGCCATGAATTTCACGGCCGGGTGGATCGGCGTTTTTGATCCAGAATACCGATCACAAGTTGTCGCGTTGGGTGAAAAAGTAGGGCTTTACAAAGGGGATCCGGTATCCCGTGGCTGTACGCCTAACTATCTCCCAGAGTTTGTTGAGATTGAAGTAGGCAAACGGAAAGCGTAGGCTCCTCATAAAACCTCGCAGGTTTATCGTTTAAACTACCGGATGGTTGGTAAAAAAAACCTGCGAGGTTTATTAGCTGTCTACTTCTGCAAAAACCCAAAGAATAGCTCAGAAAACGCATCGGCCGCGTCTATCATCGGGCCGTGCCCAGAGCCTTCCATCATCTCCATCTGAACAGAACCGCCAGCCTCACCGTAAGCGGTTAACACATTGCGAATCTGCGTCACCATCTGCTGTGGTGGGAAGATCTCTTCACCCGGCCAACCGGGAACCAGCTCCATCTGCCCCAGCGTTCCCATTTCCCACGGAGAGCCATCAGCCACAACGATATCCGCCGTGCCATGGGTCCACAACACTGGCGGTTTAGGATCGATGTTCACAATATCGGCCCAGTTGCAGTATTTGCCAGATAGTGCATTCAAAATGCCGCGCGTACCGGGGGCAACGGTGGGCCAATTCTCTGACGCTGTCAAATCACCCGGATACCCATCATCTCCCGTGACCGATTTCAGGACTTCGTCTACCAAAATGTCCATCCGGTCAGCATCGAGCGTAAATTCAGGGGACCAATACGAGGTGGCTAAGACATTGCGCGGTGAAACCGGATCATCGGCCGATTTATCGTTTGCGGCCAACCGCTTGGTAAATTCCGGATTCCCCGTACCGCCACCGCTCCCGGCCCAGTCGGGGAAGCAAGGGGTGCCATCCAATTTAACCCCACCAAAGCCATAGGGTGAAACCGGATCGATAAAGGTGAGTGATGCTACTTCTGCCGGCCGGTCCATCGCATACGCTGCGATGGCAGCCCCACCGGTTGACCAGCCTGCCAAGTGGACGGGGCCATCAATGCCTAGGGCTTTCACCAAAGAGTATGTGTCATCGGCCCAATCACGCAGCCCGCGCGTTGCATCAATCGGCACGCGCTCAGTGTCACCAAAGCCGCGCATGTCAGGCATAATAAAGCGATACCCGGCCGGGGCGCTGGGCATCAGGTGTTCATAAAATCTGCCGGTAGACAAGTTCCCGTGGATTAAAACCGCAGGGATACCATCTTCGGGGCCATAGCTCAAAAAGTGCATGGTCAATCGATCAGTTTCGATATTGTGTGACGTCACACCGTCTAAATAAGTCATTCGAACACTCCTTTTCTACATGCAGGCCAAGCGGTCAAGTGCAGCACAGGCTTAGCTGAAATTTATTTGAATAACCGCAAGCTGTCAAACAATCTATGCTAGTTTTTCCTAGCAAAAAATTACCCGACATGGACTATAAAATCTGTCTGACAGTTTTGAGATTTGGCACAATGTGGTATCAATAAGCAACATCAATTCAGAATTTTTTTCCAGAGAGGCACTTTATGGTTTCAGCAATCGTTTTACTCAAAATTCAGCGAGATTTAATCAACACCGTCGCCGATCAGTTGGCTAGTCTTGACGGCATTTCAGAGGTGTTTTCAGTCGCAGGTCAGTATGATTTAGTCGCTATTCTACGAGTCAATACCAATGAGGCCTTGGCTGATCTTGTCACCAGTAAGATGCTGCAGGTAGATGGCATTGTAGACTCTGAAACGCTCATTGCGTTTAAGGCTTATTCAAAGCATGATCTAGAATCGATGTTTTCTTTGGGGATGGAGTAGAGACGCGCCCAGATAAGACGCACAAACGGCACGTCTCTACATCAGCGCATCTCGCAAAATTTCGGCCGGGTGTTTGGCCGCCCGGCCGGTCCCGTCGTGAATCTGCTCGCGGCAGCTGGTGCCTGCGGCTGCAATAATCGTCTTCTTAGATGTTGCGCGTACGGCCGGAAATAGCGCTCGCTCCCCCATTTTGAGTGAAATGTCAACGTGCTCCGCCTCATACCCAAATGAGCCTGCCATCCCACAACAGCCAGAATCAACTTCTTGGACCTTATAACCCGGCAACCCCAAAATCTTCTTTGCCGTTTCAGTCCCCGCCAGCGCCTTTTGATGGCAGTGACCGTGAAGCAGCACCTCGCGCCCCTGCTCTGATGGATTGAACATCAGACCCAGCTCCCCATTTCCTGCCAAATGGGCAATAAACTCTTCGAATAAAAATGCATGATCAGACACTGTCTGCACCCGCTCATCCCCCGGCAAAAGATAATGGTAATCATCTCGGAAGCTGAGCAGGCAGGATGGCTCTAATCCCACAATAGGCACCCCCTGAGCCGCAAACGGAAACAAAATTTTGATCGTATCTTGTGCAAGTAAGCGGGCATCGTCAATCAACCCTTTAGACAACATCGGTCGGCCGCAGCAGTTGTGCCCGGGCAGAATGACTTCGTAACCGGCCGCTTCCAACACTTCTGTCGCCGCAATCGCAATATGTGGATCATTGTACGTGTTAAACGTATCGTGGAACAGCACAACCTGCTTAAGCTCTCTTCCATCACCTCTTTTCTCTCTACTCTCTCCCTTTTTCCCTCTTCCACTAAACCACTTTGTAAACGGCTGACGGGCAAATTGTGGGAGCTGCCGTCTGGCGCTAATGCCCAAAAACTGCTCATTGATCGATTTGGTGATGTTTAACCGGCCAAAAAAGTTTGCGATAGGGGCCAAGGGACCGCTCAACATGCGATTAACATCATGGATGCGGCCGAAAAGCTTGGCCCGCCTTGGGGTCCCATTGACCTTATAGTAGTTGTCCAAGAACTGCATCTTGATCTTAGACATGTCAACAGAGGATGGGCATTCAGTTTTGCACGCCTTGCAGCTAACGCACAAATCCATCGTTTGGTACATGCGCTCACCGGTCAGGCGATCAGCCGGGATTTTGCCCGTCAATGCAGCCCGAAGCATATTGGCCCGGCCGCGCGTGCTGTGCTCTTCCTCGCGGGTGACCATGTAGGGTGGACACATCGTGCCAGTATGTTTGCGGCACACCCCGGCACCGTTGCACATTTCCACCGCCCGATGAAATCCTTGATCATAAGAGAAATCAAGATTTTCGTGCAGCGTGACATTTGAATAGTCCCGGCCAAAGCGCATATTTTCATGCAGCGGCTGGCCGTCTGTAATATTGCCAGGATTCATTAAGTTTTTCGGATCAAAGGTATGCTTCACCTCTTTAAACAGATTAAACAGTTCAGGGCCAAAAAACTGCTCGTTTAACCAGCTACGGGCGCGGCCGTCTCCGTGTTCACTGGAATACGATCCACCGTATTCATGCATCAGTTTGAGCGCAAACAGGCTGATCCGCTCCATTTTGTACAAGTCACCCTGACTCTTTGTGTTTACCATCGGCCGGACATGCAGGCAGCCACCGCTGGCGTGGGCATAATACGCCACCTCAACATCCATGCTGTGGCAATATTCAACCAAGCGGGTAATATGATCAGCCAGATGCTGCACCGGCACGGCCGTGTCTTCCACAAAGGCGACCGGCTTAAAATCACCTCTTTGGCTCAACAGTAGGCCTAATCCGGCCTTACGCACCTTCCACACCGGTTCTTGTGATTTTGGGGTAATAAGCGGCACCACGGCCGTAAAGTTCACCCCGGTCTTTTTTAAATGTTGCTCAAGCTTCAGGATCTTATCTCGAAGTTCTCGCTCATTTTTCCCGTAAAACTCTGTTACTAGGATCGAGTTTGGTTCACCCTTTACAAAGCTATCGAGCATTTTGGCGAAGGTGGGCTGCGTACGGCACAGGTCCATGGTGAGTGAGTCGAGCAGTTCAACGGCTGATGGCCCCATCTCTAACACGACTTGTGTAGCATCGAGGCAAGTGTAAGCGTCATCAAAGTGAATAATAGCGAGAGCGGTATAGTCTGGAACCGGTACAAGGTTTAGCTTGAACTCAGTCATCACGCCCAAAGTGCCTTCAGAACCAGCCATTAGGCGGGCCATATTGAACTGTCTAGCATCACGAGCGGTATAAGGTGACTCTGGCACTCCATCGATGAATTTAAACAGGTTGTAGCCACCACATCTACGCCAGTGCTGAGGGGTACCGGTCCGCACCGTTTCCGCATGATTCTGCATGATATTAATGAGCTTGATGTAGGCCTGCCCCTCAATGCCATATCGCTGCCCCATTTGGTATAGGTCTTTGTCAGCGACGGCTCCAAAACGGGTCACGTTGCCATCGACCAATACCACTTCGGTCTCTAAAAGATGGTCTACCGCCATCCCATACAGCACAGAGTGACTGCCCGTTGCGTTATTCCCAATGATACCGCCTAAACCGGCTCGATCACCACTAGCCGGATCTGGGCCAAACATAAGCCCCAGAGGCTTCAGCAGTTTATTCATGTTGGCGTAGACCAAACCGGGCTGAACCACGGCCGAACGGTCTTCGTAATTAACTTCAAGCAGACCGCTCATGTGGTGGCTAAAGTCCATTACCACCGCTTCGTTCACCGTTTGACCAGCCAAACCGGTCCCACCTGCGCGCGGCAGCAAGGGAATTTCGTACTTGCTGGCTAAGCTGACAATGGCCTGCACATCGGCTGTGTTTCTGGGGAAGCAGACGCCTAGCGGCATCATCTGGTACAGGCTGGCGTCTGTGCTGTAGAGCGTCCGGCTCGTTTCATCTGTGCGGGTGTCAAGCTCCCCGTTGGTGAGGTAAGCGAGTTCATTGAAAAAGTCTGGTAAGGCTGAGTGATCTAGCATGCTGTTTAGAAAGTCATAAAATAACTTTGATCAGGGGAAATAATAATTGCATGCTTGATCATAATCAAGCAAATTTGCAGAAGCCTGCCATGACGAGATGCAAACGATCAGCGCAACAAGCACTGAAATGAGATACAATCCGGCCGTATGCGAGAACGAATTCAAAAGATTATGGCCAAAGCCGGATTAGGCTCGCGTCGGGCGTGTGAAAAGCTCATCGAACGCGGCCGGGTTACGGTAAATGGACAAGTTGCAAAACTGGGGGATCAAGCTGATCCATATAAAGACAAAATAGTAGTCGATGGCAGCCCTCTGCCCAGAGCGGAAAAGCCTGTCTACATTATGGTGCACAAACCGCGCAACGTCATTTCAGACGACGATGACCGCGGCCGTAAAACGGTGCGTGACATGATCGACGAGGTGCCGGGCCATCTCTACCCGGTCGGCCGTTTAGATGCCATGAGCGTAGGCCTCGTCCTCATGACAAACGACGGAGATATGGCCCACCACCTGACCCATCCCCGCTACCAGCATGAAAAAACCTACCGTGTCAAAGTAGAAGGAAACATTAGCAACGAAACGCTGGAAAAATGGCGCAGAGGGGTTTACCTGGACGAGGGCCGCACCCTTCCGGCGAAAGTCAAAGCCACAGAGCGCGGCACGGGATTTACGTGGCTGGAGATCATCATGCGGGAAGGCAAGAAACGCCAGATTCGCCGCGTGGCAGCCAAGCTAGGACATTCTGTACAGCACCTATCCCGAGAAAAACTTGGTCCGCTCAAGTTGGGCAATTTAGGTTTGGGAAAATGGCGCTACTTAAGCGAATTTGAAATCGAAAAGTTGCATAAATATGTGGCGGGCGGCAAGAAAAACTATGAAGAGCGGCAGAAACAAAAGCGTAAAGCTGCCCGGCCGAACAAACCCTTCAGCAAACCAAAATCATCAAAGCCCAAGTTTAAGAAAAGATAACGGTATGTGGTCCGCTTCGCTATTCAGTGATCGATAGGTTGGTAGATCACAGTAGAATGCCTGATCTCACAAATACTGACCTACTGAACACCAACTCACTGACCACCAGCATATGACTTATCCAGCAAAGATCACAGAACCAGATCGCTCACCTCCTGCGTTCTTCTGGACTTTGGCATTAATTTTCGCCATCGCATTTGCCTATGTTCCCTACATGGCTGATGCAACAACCGGCGACTGGTGGGAGGTTTTTTACCCAGCCGGTAATCAGCCACTACAAGCCTTTACTAACGACATTCATTTTGTTTATCCTCCATGGATGGCCCTGTTACTTGCACCCATTTCGCGCTGGGGGCCGGAAATCGCATACCCACTTTTTGTCGGCATTTCGGCCGTCATCGTCTCTTGGGCAGTCTGGCACTGGTCAGGCCAGTGGTGGGTGCTGCTTCTTGTGCTTACATCAGCCCCGATGATTGCCGTATTGACGACCGGTCAGGTTGACGCGATTCCCTTGCTGGGTTTGATTGTTTACACACTCACAGCCACACAGGGTGAGTATTCTGGACAGATGGTCAAGATCGAAGACAAAGATCGGCCGCAATCAAACCTCATCCTTGAGTTTCTGGCCATTCTGCTGCTGGCGGCAAAACCCCAAATTGCTGGACTTTCAGCCGGGATCATTTGGCTACGCTCACACAAGCGCTGGTGGATACTGGGTGCATTTACCCTCTTCATTGGCATCACGCTTTTTGTTTGGCCCGGCTGGACTGGCGTTGCATATGGTCGACTAGGTGGTCTTGACCAGAAATTTTCAGTAGATCTGTGGCCTTGGGGCATTGCGGTTGGCATCGTTCTCGCTTGGATAGCCGTTGGCCACCGAGATGTGCTGATAGCGGCTGTAGCCACGTACTTTTTCTTACCCTATATCAACATGAACTCTCTCATTGTAGTTGCTGTTGTAGTAGCGGTACGGCTTCCAAGGCTTTATCTTCTATTTTATGCGGCGACATGGGCGATTTTTATCAGCATCCGAACGGGGATGGGATGACAGATCGATAAGATGAAAGATTGAGGAACAATCGTGAATTGATCAACCAATTTGTGATCTATTCAAAAAGGAAAGAGGAATTTATTTTGGAGAACTATCCAACGACAATTACGATCGACGGCCCGGCCGCGTCTGGAAAGACAACGATCGGCTATCAGCTTGCAGAGAAATTGGGCTACATATTTTTAGATACAGGTGTCATGTACCGGGCTGTAACCCTCGCCGCTCTCAATCAAGGCATCGATCCGCATAATGAACCGGCCGTCATCTCTGTGGCTGAGATACTAGACTTCAAGATCCAACCGGAAAAAGGCCACGAAGACGGCCGTCACTACACTGTTTGGGTCAATGGAGAGGATGCTACTTGGGAGATACGCAATCCAGACGTCAACAAAAATGTGTCAGCCGTTTCGGCGTACCCAGAAGTGCGTGATCATATGGTGAGGCTCCAAAGGGAGTTCGCAGAGGGGAACAGTGTGGTCATGGTTGGCCGGGACATCGGCACGGTAGTGCTACCAGATGCACCCGTTAAAATCTACCTAGATGCATCGGCCGAAATACGGGCCCGCCGCCGTATGGGCGACCATCTAAACCGCAACTACAACACCGTGGAATTTGAAAAAATCTTGGCCGATATCGTTCGTCGGGATGAAATCGACAGCAGTCGGGAGCATTCCCCGCTTAAACCTGCGGCTGACGCTATTGTGATCGACACGACCAAGCTGAAGCAAGAGGATGTGCTTCATTCAATGTGGCAAGCGATCAACGGTCGGTCATTAAGTCAGTAACAAGTTAAACGACGCACTGACCCACTGAACACCAACCCGCCCAATACAGTTCAAGCTACCCGTCTATCTGATCATAGATCAAATAATGATCGATCTGGCCCACCAGCATGTAGCCAGAATCTAGTAGGTCTCTAAGATGAGTCAAATTCTGCAGTGCTTCTAAGGAGTCTTCTTCAGTGCCGCTTACGTGCGGAATAGCGTCATCAACTCCCACAATAATCATACTAGGTGGTTTGTTGTCTAGGTCAACGTAGAAGCTGTTCAACAACTGCGGCCGGACCAGTTGCCCCATTAGGGGAAAATTGTAGACAAATCTAGTTGAGGTCTCGCGACCAGATAGATAATAAATACCCGGTTCAAACGCCCACACCAGAATATAGTCATCATAGTCAGAACGGATTTCAACCGCGCTTGACGTTTTAACCAGCCCGGCTGACGTGTAGCCCGCTTTTGGAAAATACTCACTCTTTAGATAAATGTCTTGAACAATCTCGTCACTGAATGATGTGATTCCCAACAGGCTCCAACGGTTAGGCTGATTGATCACAACCAAAACTATCAGCCCACACGCAACGCTGACGGACGCAAATTGACTCATCTTAAGCGGTCGGTTTTCAAACAGGTAAGCAAGCAGTTGGCCAGCTACCAACGCCAATGGTGGCAGTATTGGATGTGTGTGGTAGTGATAGTATTTGTTTTGAAAGATAACGTGAGCTAGGCTACCAATGAGCCACAACAAAGGCAACAATTCAACAAGCCTAAATCGATCTTGCCCTTGACGGGACCTGCGCACAAATAAAAGGCATAGGGCCATGACACCTACAAAAATACCCTGAGGCAACCAGTCTGTTCTGGCCCACGTTAGAAACTGCTGGATAGCGTACCCAAACTGTGCCCCACCAGAAGCAAAGTTGGCGTTATATTGGGTGAAGTAGTTGAACTGGAAGTCAAAAAAGCTGTCGAGGGTGTCATAAAAATCGAGGTAGAGATAGAAAAAGCCAACTGGAATAAAAAAGCCGATTGCAAGCCACACATAGCGTACAATAATCCATATCCACCGATTTTCTCGCCATCCCATCAAATAAATAGTGCCAATCACAGCCAGCAAAATTCCAATAGGGTACTTAATCAAAAACGCAACCCCCATCAATAACCCAACAAACCACGGAAGTATAGGCAAGTTACGCCGTTCCCCGATCAGAACAAGGAGGAATGCGGCTGTCACTGGCAGATTTAGAAAGCCGTCACTATTCGTTGTGTCCCAAAAATCACGTGCATAGTACATGAGCACAAACAATACGGCCGGAAAGATGGCTTTTTGTGGACTAGCAAACAAGCGTCGGCCGATTTGATAGATGAAGAAAGCGGTTAGAGCCTGCCAAAACAAATCCAGCAGACGAATGCTCATCATGTCTAGCCCATCGGGCATAACAAACCATGACTGAGACAAAATATGAATGAGTGGAATCCCGGGTGGCTTAACATGGTACACATCTTCATAGATTATAGCCCCCTGAGACATCATGAAGCCGACATAAGCATCTTCGCCTTGGTCGTGTCCGAAAGGATAAAGCAGGTTGGGCAGCCCCCAAAATAGTGCAAATCCCAAGACAAATAGTAGCGGTGGTGCTGATTTAAGCCGATTGAGCATAGAAAGATTCAGACGCGAATAAATTGTATTTAGCCATCAATCTTGTCATAAATCAGATAATGATCAATTTGTCTGATAAATTCATAACCTGATTCCAATAGGGAAGCTAGTTCTGGCATCGTTTGTAGCTCCTCAAAAGAATCATTGTTGGTGCCGGTTACGTGTGGGATCGCATCATCAACCGCCACAAGAATTGCCGCTGGAGGATTATCTCTAAGATCTTGGTAGAAAGTTTCCAAGAGCACCGGCCGCGCGAGCTTTCCAATTAAAGGGAAATTATAAACAATCCGGCTTGAAGAATCCCTTTCAGACAAATAATAAATAGATGGCTCAAACGCCCAGACTAAAACTTGGTCTTGTGGCTGAGTATTCACCTCAAGCCAAGCTGCAGACTCTAGCATCCCCCTTGCTGAATACCCTCTTGCAACAAACAGATCATCTGTCACATACACATCTTTTATGGTCGCGGGAGTAAACAGCACTCGGCCCAAAAGAGAAAAACGGTTCCCATCGGTCAGCAGACTAACAATTATCAAACTACATAGCCCAAAGACCGTAACAACTTGTTTAAGCTTCTGTGAACGATTACTGAACAAGTAAACTAATTCTTGGCTGATCAGTAAGGAAAGCGGAGCAATAATCGGGTAGCTGTGGTAGTCATAAAATTTGTTTTGCACCCCTAAATGGACTAAAGAACCTAGTAGCCAAATTAATGGCAGGAGCTGTGTCATCGAATATCCTTGTGCGTCTCCTCGGGCCTGCATAATCAGATGTATAGGCCTTAAAACTAACAGGATAAATGAGCTAGCTCCTATGCCTGTCACAACAACCCAAGCAATAAACTGCCAGTACAAAAGCCGCAGATTGTCCCACTGGCTACCAAAGCCACCGTTATAACTAGAAAAATAGTTTGACTGAAAATCTAAAAATCCATCAAGGGTGCCTGAGTAGTTCAGATAGACAAAAAAACCAGCAATGGGAAAAATGAAGCCCACAGCCAATAAGCATATACGAAACAAAACGGCAACCCAGCTCTTTCTTTTTAGTCCAAACAAATAGAGTGTGCCACAAACAGCGAGCATAATCCCAATAGGGTATTTGATTAAGAAAGCTATACCAATCCAGAAACCAACAAACAGCGAATTGATCGATGTTGATCGTTTTTCGCCGTTCAACAAGGTGAATATAGCAATTGCAATCGGCAAATTGAGAAAGCCATCTGTATTTGTAGAATGCCAAAAATCTTTAACGTAATACAGAATAATAAAGGTCACGGCCGCAAAGACAGATTGATGAGGATGCTTAAAAATGTGTAGGCTGATTTTGTAAATGAAAAACGCGGTTGCGGCCTGCCACAAGATATCCAAAAGGCGAATGGCAACCATTTCATAACCAGCCGGGAAATCGAAGAGAGTTTCGCTCAACATGTAAATGAATAACGTTCCTGGTGGCTTAACGTGATAAACATCTTCGTACAGTAGAGCTCCACGCATAACAAGGTCTGCAATATATGCATCCATACCTTGGTCATGTCCAAATGGGTAAAGTAGGCTGGGTATTCCCCATAGCAGCGCGAATCCCAAAGCAAATACGACTGGAGAAGCAGACCTCAATCGATTAAACATAAAGTTGATAGCGAAGAATAGAATCTATCTGATTTCTGGATCATCAATATCAATTATAGTTTTTCTGACAGTTTCGGGGATAGGAGATTTTTCCAGTTTTTCATAGTCGTACCCCACTAGAATAGAGGTTCCCTCGGCCGCTACTTTCTGGTACTTATGGCTAATGACCGTCTGATACATGTAAGCTCGGTACTGTTCTAGCTTGGTAATTTTAGCTGTCACCGTCACTGTATCTGGATAGGTAAGCGGGATGCGAAAGCGGCAGTTGGTAGAGTGTAAGATCATGCCAGCTCCTTTTGTGTTTGGATCAAACCGCATGAAATAGTCGAGCCGCGCGCTTTCCATGTAGCGAAAGTAAACGGTATTGTTCACATGCTGCATAGAATCCATATGCCCCCACAGCACGGGAATCTCAAGCGTGACTTTGTATGGTTCTAGCAGCTCTTGCATACTTTTCGAATACACCTGACAGGTTTCAGAAACCTGTCAGGTATTGAAATTTAACCTACGTTTTTGAGAATCTCTTGATAGGCATCAGCCGCAGACGTTGGGTACGCCGGACTGTCAAAATCAGTAACACTGTCCCAATTTGCAGCCACATCTTCTATCGTTAGCCCATCAGATACTGGAAACAGATGTCCTTTTGACCGCTGCCAGCGGATTTTGGACATAAATCCCCCACCAACTTCATAAACCTGACCGGTTTCATTAAAGCTCTCGTGGCACAAGTACGCCACCATCGGGGATGCATTTTCAGGAGCCGTTACTTTGTAAACCTGTTCAGGCACAATCCCTTCAGTCATGCGAGTACCGCCGTAGGGCAAGATGGCATTTGATTTGATGTCGTATTTCATCCCTTCCAAACTGAGCGTTCTGATCAAACCAATTAATCCCATCTTCATGGCACCGTAGTTAGCCTGCCCAAAATTACCATATGCACCAGATGAAGAGGCAGCCATCACCATCCGGCCGTACCCGTTGGCACGCAGGTGCGGCCATGCAGCGTGTGTTGTTTTGAATGAGCCATACAAGTGAACGCGGTAGACGGAAGACCATTCCTCTTCGGTCATTTTAGCAAACGATTTATCTCGCAAAATACCAGCATTGTTGATCAAAATATCAATTTTGCCGTAGGTATCCATCGCCTGTTCAACAATGCGCTCTCCGTCTTCAACGCTTTCGTAGTTGGCTACGGCTTCGCCACCGGCTGCTTTGATTTCAGCCACAACTTTGTCAGCGGCCGAATTGTCGCCACCTTGTCCATTTACGGTCCCACCAAGGTCGTTTACGACAACGCTGGCACCGCGCGCGGCCAACAGTTTGGCATACTCTCGCCCTAGACCACCACCGGCCCCGGTGACGATCACCACCCGGCCGTCAAATCTTAGTTCTTCACTCATGATATTCTCCAAATAATCGCCACTCATGCGTGGGGTTTTGATGATGATTGATTATCGGACCCGACCTACATTCTGGCAACCTATCGGCTGAATGAAAATAGAACTATAAGATTTTGATGCTCAAATATTTTAGGCTAATGATTTAGACTCAAGCTGGATATCTAAATGCTTGCGTACGGCTGGAACAGCGCAAGTCATCTTGTACTTATTTGTGGGAATTTCACAATCCGATAATAGAGTAACAAATAGTGAAGCTTAGGCAGTTTGCTCCCCACCGGGGTGAGACATTAAATTTGCTTTAGTGGTTAGGAATTGCAGACTGTTGGGAGCAGGCCATTATCCTTCCATCTTCTTGTCCTTTAAGGACTTTTCGAAATGGGCGAGGCATAGCGGGGAGTGAAGATAGCTACGATGAGTGCTTTGATAGGGTATCAATGAGCGATACCTCGCACCTAACGCAAGATTAAAGCAAAGGCATCTTACTTGCACTGGGTAATGCGATGGATGACTAAGTTACTAAGTGCAAGTAAATTAGTTTTGTAGAGTGCTGTGGTCGGCGTCTTCCCGCACCATCATCAGCAAGATCGGAAACTGGCTCAACGAGTTGAGCTTGACGGAATACAATTCCGTGTGTCAGCGGAGCGGACCAATCACTTCTTATTTGTTTGAACGTCGTGCTATGTTAAAGATGGAAACCCTTGATATAGCCTACAGTGGTTTGTCCTGCTGAACTTTCTATTACCTCATGATTGGCAAACTACTAGTTAATGATGGTTGATTTCTCTACAAAGACTGCGTCGACTGCGTCAATTCCGCTGACAAAACCAGAAATCAGTGAGTTTCTCGTGACGGGTGACCCCAATCTTCGGCCGTGACAAACTCAAGCAGCGTTCCCGCCTCATCCCACATACTATTTTTCTGTAAATGCGCCTCAATCCGCTCCAAATCTTTCTCTGGCAGAGCATCATACATCCCACTCAAACGATCACCGTATAGCTTCTTGATCCACACGGCATCCTGCAAAGGCGGACTCAGCCGCCAAATCACACGCCATGCACAAATCGCCCGAAAGTCTTCACGTTGATCAGCCAAAACAAGCGCCACAATGCCTAAAATCAAAATGGCAGCCAACGAATCACGTCGTTCGTGAACGCTGGTCAACGCCTGATGCAGCAACCGCTTGGCTGGCGTCGGATTCCCACGCTGAAGCTGAGCAAACGCCAGAAGCCCTTGTGCCGTTAGGATTTCCGTTACTTGCCCCTGATCGGGATAAACCACCATCCCGCGCTCTAATACCTGCATGCCTGAATCATAAGAACGCTCCGCCAAAGCAGCCAACCCTTGGCTAAATAGAGCCTGACCAGCTTGAGCATCATTCCCAATTTGGCGCGCCAA
>JBCCSO010000064.1:0-13655 GCA_039199965.1 Chloroflexota bacterium
CCTTGGCCTACGTTTGGACCTGACCTTTTAACCTTAAGTGAAGAAGATAAAATGATCCCTGCCAAAGCTCGATTTTTGCAGGGTGATTATTGTGTAGAGCAGTAGTTAGCAAAGGTTACCCCGAAGGGTGGTAACTGAGTTTAACAAGGTTCGGTTAACACTGCGCATTGAAGGCATGATGGTCAATGGGAATCTGTTTAAAATAGGGCTTACGTCATCGAATTTATTTTTTTAGGCCGTTAAGCATTCCCTTCGGTCAGGCACCCTCGACGGGTGCCCGGATTTTCGTGAAGGCCCCCCACGAGTCGTTTATCGTGCGCCACGTCGGCCGCGTCGGCTACCCGCTGGTGGTCGTTTCCCACGGTAGCTGGGGGTCTCAATTACAAAAAAGGTGCAGCGGGACTGATCTAGCAATCGGGAGCGAATTCGGCCGTCAAGCTCCTCAACTGTGAGTGATGTAGTGATTACAGTTGGTAATTTGGCATTGTAGCGGTAGTTAATCAACTGATAGAGTTTTTCTTTGGCCCATGAAGTTGCACTTTCAGTCCCTAAATCGTCCAAAATTAGAAGCGGGGCAGTCTTTACCTCGTTAAAGCGTTTGTCAAGCGTAACAGAACTTTTCGGGTTAAACGTGGCGCGCAAATGATCTAACAAGTCTGGGACAACTACAAATAAGGCCGCATCTCCATCTTCAGCATAGTGATTGGCGATGGCGGCCGCTAGGTGGGTTTTCCCGTTTGCAAAGTCGATGCCACTGTAGACCAGCCATCCTTCCGGCCGATCTGCAAAGGAAACGGCCAACTCAAATGCCCGCTGTAAATTGTCTGCCTGTGCTCTGGGTAGCTCATCTTCGCGTAAATCAAAGGTCTGGAACGTCTTATCATCGTGCAGGTCAAGGGTAGAAAGCTCAGATTGATCTTCTGCACCACCTCGCCGAAAGTCAGGGGCCAAAATCACAATTTTTCGTGCAATCGAGACGTCTTCTAAGCGTGAACGAATACGCATATCGAGCGAGTCAGTATCTTCATTGGTGGTGATGATAGTTGGTAGTTTGGCGTTGTACCGATGATTGAAAATTTGATAGAGTTTTTCCTGCACCCAGTCTGTATTGTTCTGGCTTCCCAAGTCGTCCAAGATAAGTAGGGGCGCGTTGCGCACCTCTTCAAATCTTGAGTCATATGATTGCGCGGAACCAGGGGAATAAGTAGCCCGCAAGTGGTCGAGCAGATCGGGTGTGTTGATAAAAAGTGCAGGGTGGCCTAACGCAATCCGATGGTTGGCAACAGCAGCCGCAAGATGGGTTTTGCCGCAGCCGTACCCGCCATGCAAAATAATCCAACCGCTGGGGTTTTCAGCATAGTCCCGCACAAATTTGTAAGCTAGTGACAGGTTTCGCTGCTCGCGTGGTTTGAGTCCCAGTCCGTCGGGCATAAAATTATCAAAGGTAAGTTCAGTTAGTAAACCAAGCTGGCTATATACGGCTAGGGTGTTGCTTTTCTGCGCATCTAAGCTCTTCTGTCGACAGTAGCACACAACAGCCCGGCCGAAGCGTGGATCACCCTGTGGTACATTGGGAATCATGAAGCCGGTGCCGCCACATTCAACACAGTCTTTATCCCCACCATGTGCACCGACCAGCAGCCGTTCATCCATGCTGGTTCCGGCCGTTGGACTTAACAATGGCTGATTATTCTCTTGCCGTGATGATTCCCGGGCATTATCGCTGGATGAGGTCCCGATACTCCTCTGGGATTTGGTTTCGTAGTTTTTCTTGAGTATGTCGTCTATCGATGCCATCCTGCTGTTTTCCTTCCTGCTGCCAACGTTTCAAAATACCAACAATGTAACGCCACTTGCGCACATTATTGGTGACCGCCAATTGAATGGCTTCTTCAATCCAAGCGGCCGGCCAAGTCTTTTCTGCATCCCGCAGTTCATCCGTGATCAAGGGGGTGAGCTGACCGATATTTTGCTCGTAAAGGACAAAAATGTTGGGGCGTTCTACCAAAATATTGATGATTTCAGAGGCTTCCAAATCAGGTCGCCATTCCCCCCTTGAAATGCCATCAACGGCTGCGCGCCCTTTTTCAGTATTCAGAAAGAACAGATCAATATTTCCGTCGGATGTCCCAACGGTCACATTAAGGAGTGTACCTCTTGCAGTTGCCCGCTCGATGCCATCAATCAGCAAATCGGCTGCCTCTGAAGGCTTCGCGGCCAACGACTGCATAAATGTCCGGTCAGTCAGATAATCTACTAAGCGCAAGTAGCGAATCTTGCCCTCTTTGCGGGATAGGGCAAAAAATGTGTAGATAGTCACCCGCAGCTCATTTTCCGCATCGATGATCGGCATCAATTCCGTAAAAAAACGGTCGGGTACATAGGTGAAGCTATTTTTGCCGTCTGGAAAACCTGCGAATCCTTGCATTTGAAGAAAAGAGACCAGAGATTAGAGAAGAGAGTAGTTTCTCTCTATCTCTTTTCTCTGGTCTCTGTCTTTAGAGCTGTACTTCTTGTCTTTTTAGATTGGCAAAACTGGCGAGCTGGCCGTTCCAGTAAAGATCGATGACGGCCGTAGGACCATTACGGTGTTTAGCCACGCTGAGTTCTGCAATGTTCGGCCGTTCAGTCGTTTCTGGGTTGTAGTACTCATCCCGATAAATGAACATCACGATATCCGCGTCTTGCTCAATGCTGTTATGAACAATAATATTGTTAGCCACAAAATTATGATGTTCTGCCACAGTCAGGTCAAAAACTTCTTCTTCGCCATCTGGCTCAATCGAAACAATTCTGTCCCAGTAAATGTCGCTATTAGCTAGTTTTTGCAACCTGTCAGACTGCACAGCTTCTGCAACAACAGTCGCTCTGTGGCGACTCATATTTTGCTTGTATAAACTTGTGCCGCAGTAGGGCTGACTTATGGCTGCCTGCATTTGGCGACTACTCATGCCCTGATGCTGCATAGCAGGTACAACCATGTCGCGCCAAGTTGAGGCCGGAATAACATCACGGTTTGTATTACCTTTGCGAGAACTTAAGTATTGGATTACTTCATTCAATGATGCCAGTTTGTACTGCCCTACTGCCCCGACCTTCTCAGCAAATCGAGTGAGATCTTCATGTCCGCTCACAATCACATGATGCTGATCACGTCCCTTAGTGCCTTGGCTCACCAATTTAATTCGGCCGTTTATGCCCAATCGAAGCAGCAATGATTGCACATCATCTGCAAGCTGAACGCTGCTGGTCGCGTAATACACAGCGGGATAATATCGGTCACCTGTTTTTCGCATCCGAATGCACCCATCTGTTGCCCACAAATGCTTCAGAAAATGTGCAATGTGCCTCTCACGCTGCTTAAACATAATGGCGGGGACCAACTTTTCATGGGAACGGAGTCCAAAAATTCCAAGCTCATCAAACCATTCAGAAATACTGTTGCGCACCCCGTGTGTATGGTGCCGCGTTGAGGACAAATAAACTTGAAACCACTGCCTTTCCTGTTTGATCCTAGGCAAAATAGTCTTAGGGAAAACTGAGCTGCCTAAATCTGCCACAATATGGGCAAGATCATGTTCACGAGTTGTATACTGAATTGAGTGGCGTGGCAGGGTGCATCCATCACCTATCATGTGACCAAGTAGGGCAACTTGGTCTAGTGACAAAGATTGTGCAGATGGGCTTTCAATTTTTCTAGGCAAGGCCAAAACGTCTTGATTTGATAACTCGTCTAGTCGTTTCCAACCGTTAAAAGTCCTGAACTGATGATTACCAGTAGCCCGTATCGTGCGGCCCAGTCGGGTTTTTAATCGATAAACTTGTTTGACACCTGTGGAAAACGCATTGCTTACTTCAGCCTTCTGTATCTTGAGCGTTTTTTCGTTCAGTGCCCAAATAGAAAAACCTTTTGTATTCACAAGCTTTCTAATTGGGACTTGCTCACCTGAATCGGCCAGCGTGATTTTTGTATCACCTGTTAAACAGCCAGAGTCACGCAAGTCTGACAAAATCGGCCGCTTATCTTGCCTGCTTTCCACCCCACGGCTGAGCTGTGCGGCCGCTACCACGGGGACATCTAATTCACGTGCCAACTGCTTAAGCCCACGAGAGATTTCCCCAATTTCCTGCACCCGATTACCCCCGGCCGTTTTGTCACCCGTCATGAGCTGCAAATAGTCAATCATGATTAGGTCAATGCCATGTTCAGCGTACAAACGCCTGCACTTTGTGCGCAACTGCATTGGGCTGATCGATGGGGTGTCATCTATGAAAATATCAGTTTCGCTCAGTCGCTGTACCGCCTCGTGAAAAATCGGCCATTCGTGATCCTGAAGTTGCCCACGGCGCAATCGCTGTACGTCGATCTGCGTTTCGGCCGCAATCATGCGCTGCACCAGCTGTTCACTGGACATCTCAAGATTAAACATCGCCACTTTTTTGCGGAACATCTTGGCGGCCGTTAGTGCCACACCATTCTGTAACGATGTTTTTCCCATACCTGGCCGGGCTGCCAAAATGATGAGGTCAGACTTGTTTAAACCACCTGTTAGGCGATCAAGATCAGTAAAGCCGGTAGGGACACCAACAATGTCGTTGTCTTGGGCGTAAAGTGCTTCTATTTGTTCAAGATATGCCTCTGAGATTTGGCGAATGTGCACCAAATCATTTGTCGTACGCTGTTCGCTGATTGAGAATAACGTTTGTTCAGAACGATCTAGTACAACCCCAATATCTTCTTCCTCGTCATACGCCATCCCGGCAATAGAGCTTGCGGCACTGAGCAAGTCACGCCGAATAGAAGCTGCTTCCACAATCCGGCCGTAGCTTTCCGCATTGATTGAGTTAGGAACAACCCCAACTAATCCTGCCAAATAAGCTTCGCCGCCTACCTCGTCAAGCTGGTCATTACGCCTGAGCTCTTCAAGCACCGTGAGAATGTCAACCGGGTTGTTCCGGCTGTGAATGCGCTGAATCGCCTCGTAGGTCCACTTGTTGACGGTTGAATAGAACATTTCCGGCCGCAAAAAGCCTGAAACGTCGAAAATTGCGTCCGGATCAATCAGAAGAGAGCCTAATACGGCCTCTTCTGCTTCTCTGTTTTGGGGTGGAAGTCGTTCGGTGGTGGACATATTGCACAAATTTTCCAATCAAAAAGGGGTGCCGTGAGTTTATCACTACACCCCTTTATTGGCAGGTTTTTGATAGGTAAATTTCAGAAAAATTTATGACTCGTCATCAAGATCATCAAAATCCAAAGTAGATAAAAAGTCATCAAACGCACTTGGGCCGTCAGACTTATCATCCTCTTTCTCTTCAATCTTTCCTTCTGCTTCAACCTCGTACTGCTGTTCAAGCTCTTGTCTTTCAGAATCAGTTAAATCTGGCTCTGGGAGGATGCCAACTTCTTCCATCACATCTTCTTCAATAAATACAGGTACCTTGGCTCGTACTGCTAATGCGATAGCGTCTGAGGGCCGACAGTCTACATCAATCAGTTTTCCGCCCACATCAATGTATAAGCGAGCATAGAAGACCTGATTCTGCAGTTCATTGATTAAAATGTGAGAGATTTTGCCCTCCATCGTTTCGATTACGTTCTTCAGAAGATCGTGCGTAAGTGGTCGGGCAACTTCTGTATCTTGAAGCTCAAACGTAATAGCCTCAGCTTCACAGGGGCCGATCCAGATGGGTAATTGGCGTTCACCATCCACATCCCGCAGCATAACAATGCGATGTTGGGAAATTAAACTGATTCGAATGCTGTCAATTACGACTTCTACCATGAGTCAACTCTCTATTCTTTTAGTCTTTTAGAATGGCTTTTCACATTATGTAATGCCCACAATTCTAGCATAACATAATCACCTTCATCAATTTTGCGCATCTAAATTTACGACAATCTGCTGAATTTACTTCTAACAAATTATATTAATCATATACCGACCGCTGCTAAAGGTGAACCGGACCCTTTAGCTATTCATTGTCCCAATCACGATCTGGTGTCAGATAGATTAGCGGGAGGCTCAGCAGGGTTACACCAAACTTAACCATCAAATTGAATATGAAGATTTCCCAAACGACCGGCCAAGGCACGCTCAAGAAATGATCTTGGAACCACAAAATGGGAGCAAATGCTACCAATACAAAAATCAAATTATCGATTGGAACTGAAATGGCGTTGCTGACTAACACTCGCAACCACTGATAATTCTTAGTGACCCGCGTAACAAACCAATGGTAGGCTTCCGTATCAGCCAACTCACTCACAACCTCAGCTAAGACAGAAGCAACGGTAATACGCCAGAGAGGGCCAAATACCATTCCATATGCTGCTGTAAATGAGCCATCAGGATCTGATAGTGGGTCGCCCGGCACACCAGATGCCCACCATGTGTAAAGTACCATGAGTATGTTTACGAACGCCGCCGTTACAATCAGCACCCGCGTATTACGTTTGCCCAGCACCTTGTGGACTAAGTCACGCAGTGTGAATGTAATGGGGTAGATGAACGTGCCCATGTCAACGGCAAGGCTACCGACTACACCTATTTTCACACTTGTGATATCTGCAATCATCTGAGCCCCAATGTAGGCAGCAATGACAATCACGGCCGCCATCGGGACCGTGGCAGGGCTTATGGAGCCCCCAGTTCGTTTATTTAATTGAGTTGTCAAAATGACCTCCGCAGTTTTGTTTAATGCAAATTTGTTGCGAACATACACAAACTTGTTTTGCACCGATGCCGGGTATTCGAAGGCTGGAGGAAGCCATCTTCGCTGCGACCGGCGGATATTAGTTTAAGCGGCCGGGATTATAGCGATTGAGCACTATCTATCCCAAGAACTTTCAGTATGTATACAAAGTACTAACCCAGACTCAATTTCAACAGTAGAACTAGACGCAGTCATCACATTGCTGACACCACGCGCTGGCCCAAACTTAAGAAGTGAGTCAATTAAGGGCCATTTTAAGTTGGTAGTGTTTTTGATAAGCGAATCCCCTTTTAGCGGAATAAGTGAAACTGTGTCCCCAGCCCGGCCATAAATTTCTGCACGCTCTGAAATCAAAAATGTGGTCTGATGTTCATCTCGTATTTCAATGCGTCGCTGCTGGAGATTGGGGTGAGTGAGTAGCATCAGGTTTGCGATTTCATGATCCAATCGACCCCCTTGCGCTCCCAAAATCACAGCCGAAGACATCTTCCACGCAGGCAAGTTTGCGTAATAAAGCAAAGCAATCTCAAGATCTGTCTCATCTTTTTCTGGGTTTGATCGAAAAACATTGACCCAATTGTCTTCTAATATCTTTATTGCGGCAGGATCAAGCGAATCTAAATCACCAACAACCACATCAGGGATAACATCAAACTGCAGTAAGTAATTGGTTCCTCCATCAACACCTACTATTGCTGAGTATTCTCTACTTAGTGCAGCTTTGAACCATTTTTTATTAGGGATATCCCCGTTGGCGACAAACAAAACAGAATTGGACATAATATTTTGAACAGCTGTTCAAAAATCAAGATTCAGATTTGACTTATTAGAACATCTGTGCATAATTACAAGAAGAACATACGTTCTTTGGCTGCAGAAAGTAATACTAAATTAGGAACTAGAGTAATGAGTAAAGAAAAAGAATTAATGAGCACGCTCGATAATATCACAAAGAGATTTGGTGAGGGTGCTATCATGAAATTGGGAGAAGCCCGAGACCTAGAAGTAGAAACTATCCCCACAGGCTGTCTATCACTGGACATCGCATTGGGGGTAGGGGGAATCCCTCGCGGCCGGATTATTGAGATTTATGGGCCGGAATCATCTGGTAAAACCACAATCTGCCAGCACATGATTGCAGAAGCTCAAAAAATAGGTGGTTACTGCGCATTTATCGACATGGAGCATGCGCTTGATCCGGTCTACGCAGAAATTTGTGGCGTAGATATTGAAAATCTTTACATATCTCAGCCAGACACTGGCGAGCAAGCGCTAGAAATCGCAGAGGCTCTCATCCGCTCTGGCACAATGGACATTGTTGTTATCGACTCAGTTGCAGCACTGGTCCCACGTGCTGAAATTGAGGGTGAGATGGGGGATAGCCATGTTGGTCTTCAGGCTCGCCTTATGTCACAGGCTTTAAGAAAGCTTGCTGGTATCATCAAACAGACCAACACGACTGTCGTGTTTACCAATCAAATTCGCTCAAAAATTGGCGTGATGTTTGGCAGCCCTGAAACGACTACGGGTGGAAATGCGCTCAAGTTCTATGCATCGGTCCGTATTGACATTCGCCGCATTCAATCAATAAAAGCGGGTGGAGAAGTTGTTGGAAACCGAACAAGAACCAAGATCAAGAAAAATAAAGTAGCGGCACCGTTTACGGAGGCTGAATTTGACATCATGTTCAATATCGGCGTATCGCGCAGTGGAGACGTACTTGATTTAGGCGTAGCATATGAACTTATTAGCAAGCGTGGCGCATATTTTCGCTATGGGGAGATGCTCTTAGGACAGGGCAGAGAAAATGCCAAACATTTCTTAGATGACAACCCTGAAATAATGGAGGAGATTGAGCTCCTTATTCGTAGGGAAGCGGGCCTGCCCGAATTTGAATACGAAGAGGTGCCAGCTGCGTAGCTATTAAGCAATAATTATTTCGACCTCTCCACGGTCAATAAACAAAAGTGATGGTGTTCTTCGCCATCACTTTTTTGTTAATTTGACCCCTTTCATCGCATGTTATGTAAGGTTTGCATTTAAACAACCGTTTTCTAACTCAACACAGCCTAATTCCGTTGACTCATCCTTTAATGTTGCTATAATTTCACTCCTGACAAAGTCCCCCTTGAAAAGATTTAAAGCAAAATAGCGGAGATCTGTGCAATCAGGCGTGCTATCTTTGTGTCTGGGATTAAGAGTCAATTCACTACACAAAAAAGGAAAAAGGTGAACCATGAGCGAAGAAGTTTTAGAAGTTGTTGAGGAAGCTGTGGAAGAAATCATCCCAGAAGCTGAATCTGCAGCTGTAGATCTTGATGAGATTGTTGTGCCTAGCAGCATTGACGATCTTGCCAGAAAGATGAAGCTCAAAGGCACCGTCAAACGCGTCGAACTGTACGGCGCATTCGTCGATATTGGTTTGAGCATGCCAGCCATTTTGCACTTGTCTCACATTGGCAAAAAGGTAAACCGTGTTTCAGACGTACTCAAAGTCGGTGACGAGATTGAAGTTTGGGTAGATCGCATTGATCTCGCAGACAACATGGTCAACGTAACGATGAATCGACCTTTGGCGGTGGAATGGAGCGATCTCGCAGAAGGCAACGTATACACCGGTAAAGTAACACGTCTAGAAAATTTTGGCGCATTCATCAATATTGGTGCTGAAAAGGAAGGCTTGGCACACGTTAGCGAACTAAGCCACGAGTACGTACGCCATCCCCGTGAGGTTCTAAACGTTGATGACGAAGTTCAAGTCAAGGTCTTGGACTTCAGCCGCAAAAAACGCAGGATCAACCTGAGTGTCAAAGCACTTCAAGAAGCGCCCGAGACACCGCTTGAGAATCTTTCTGCGGCCGAGCTTGAGTACGAAGAAGAAGATGACTTCGGAAACGTGCCAACGGCTATGGAATTTGCTATTCGCAACGCGATGGGCGGAAGTGCTCCAAGCCGCAAGCAGAAAAAGAAAAAGAAGAAGAAAGGTCGCCGCGCTTATCAGGATGATATCATTTCAAGGACTTTAGGTCTGGCGGAAGATTAGAAATTTCAGTGCCGGGTATCGTTCGAACCCGGCATTATTTTTATACTCTACGATTCACATAATTAAACATTATGTGAATTATAAAAATATATTAAAAGCCCACACAGTCTTCTGTGTGGGCTTTTAATATATTTGACTTGGCCTGAACTTTAAACTTGGGACAATTATTTGAAGCTCAGCTGGAAGAATGGGATTTAAGTTGGGACTGTCATTAAAATCCCAACCCTAACTTATCTTGCGTAATCTTTTGGAATACCTTGAGCATAAACTTGGCTGAAGTCTTCATACATATCATGCACATCTTTGCCAAAGAACCGTGCGGTTTGCCCTGTTGGTTCCAGCGGCTCATTATAGAAAAATGCTGCAAGATCATCATCCTCAACTGTAAATCCTGCATCCAGATTGAATTGACGTTCGAGCATGAGCGTTTCACGTCCCATCTTATGGAAGAAATCGGGTGTAAGATCGCTGCCAATTGCACTGTTGATTGCATCCGCCATATAAGCTACATTGGGATTGGTAACACCCCGGCCAAAGATGCAAATACCAATGGAGTCAGCTGCGGCCGAAGATATTTGCGCCTCCAAGCTGCGCTCAATCAATTCTGACAGATCTTTGTCGCGTGATGCGTATTTAGGCACATTACCGGCCGTATGATCTGCTCCTTGAGCTGTAACCATCATCGTGATTCCGGTAATTTCTATTACACGAGGATCATATGCACTGATTGCTTGCTTTTTAACAGTTGGGATTCGGTGCAATCCATAGTGCTTTCCTACACGGTAAGTGCCACTTGCCCATAGTTTCCCTTTTTCGGTACCTACCAACATTTCATCAAAAACTGACTGCATAAAAGCAACATCACCAAACTTAGCCAAACCCGCATCCATTAAAACAGCAATCATGGCACCCGTCTCAATCGTATCAACTCCCAACTCATTGCAGTTTTGGTTCATCACTGCTAAGTTATCAGGATGAGTCAGCCCACAGTTTGTACCTAGAAGCGCCAAAGTTTCATACTCCACAGGAGATGTCAACTCCTCACCATTCTCGTCATGGTAGACATTTGAACAGCGAATCGTACAGCCGGGCATGCAAGCATGTGTATGCTGCCCACCACGCGACAAATTTAGATCCCGAATGTAAGAGCCACCCATCATGAAATTCCCATCTTTATCGACCGGCTGAGACCCTTTTGTAAAATTATTAGTGGGGATTCCGCCAACCTCATTGGTATAGTCGCCCATAGCCATTGTACCAACCGGATTATAAACAGTTTGAATTGATGTGTCCTCTTTGACCCAGCTAGCATATTGTTTGATGGCTTGGAGCGTTTTCTTTCTTTCATGCAATGGTGGCATACCCGTCATTTCAAGCACAATGGCCTTAACCCGCTTGCTCCCCATTACTGCCCCTACCCCACCCCGGGCGGCTAGCCGAGACGGCCGGTTGTCGTTATCGCGAAACGAAATCCCAGCAAGCAATCCCTCATACTCACCAACAGGGCCACATAGAGCTAGGCTAATTTTCCGGCCGAAGCGCTCGTGAAGCTGCGAGGCAACCTCATAGTTTTTCTTGCCCAGATACGGATCAGCATCAAAATATGAAATCTCACCTGCCTTATTGATGTGAATAATTGTCCAGTCGTCAGATTTACCATGCAAAGTGAAGCCACATATTTCCAAGCGTCCCATTGCATAAGCGAATGTGCCTCCTCCATTCGCTTCTTTTATTCCACCAGTTAGCGGGCTTTTGCACCCCACACTGATCCGATTGGCATTTGACATACTGGTTCCTGCAAATGGGCCGGCCGAAAATATAAGTGGGTTTTTTGGTCCTAGCGGATCTACGGTTGCTACATTCATGCCAACTAGTGTCTTGGCAATTAAGTAGCGGCCGGCTTTGGCCAATGAATCTCCTTCCCACTCATCTATTTGGACAGATTTATCAGCCAAATTAAACTGCAAATACTTTCTTTTAATCATGTTACCCTGCGTTCCAATTAAAGTTATTTCTCTTTTACAGCAGGCTACGCCCAATTCTAATCTATAGTGCTTACAAATAACAAAATCATACTTATGCAAAAAAGTGCAACCTTGCCCGCTCTAGCGCGTTGATCGTTTGCGTTTCTTGTTAATGGACCAGTTGGGTGTAGAATATTTATGTAAACTACTTTGGTAGCAAAGGTTATATTTTGAACAGCAACGAACACAGCCCAGTAAATAATCACGTCAAATCATTGGATCGTGCCCAAACGGCCGGAGCCATTCAAACAGCCATTGCTATTGGAGAAATAGCAAATTCAGCGGCTGGGCAGAACACCTTTGAAGAGTACCAAAAAAGGAAGAGCAGCAACACACTGCTTGCCCAACAAAGTGACTTAAATCTATTCCTCGAGTTTATCAACGCCATTTATGACAAAACTGAAGGCAGCGAACTTGAGGTCAGTTTTCGCTTGTACCCGAATCAGCTTTACACTGATCCGGCTGCTTGGCAACTGATCACCCACGGCCTACTTACTTTATATAAAAACTTTCTGGAGAACGAGGGATATGCCCTCAGCTCTATCAATCGTTCGGTTTCAACCATACGAAAGTATGCAAGTTTAGCGACCACGGCCGGATACATTCAACCCACTACCAATTTACAAATTCAGGGTGTCAAAGGGTACTTAGGAGCCGAGGCTCACCATGTTGATTCAAATCGAGACCAGACACGAAAAAGCTCAAAGAAATCAGATGCAGTTGCTATCCCCAGAAAAGTTGTAAAAACTTTAAAGTCACCTGAAAATTATCCTGAAAATGATATGGGGCTGCGAGATCGACTGATATTGTGCTTGCTCCTTGATCATGGTTTGCGTTCAAGCGAGGTAGCTGGACTAGACATCAACCAGTTTGATTTTGAAGCTGGAATCATGCAGGTTTATCGACAGAAAACAAATACAACTGATCGCCTGTATATTTCAAACGATACGGCCGATGCTCTTTTTGACTACCTAAAAAATGAGTCGATTGAAGCCGCAGATCATAAAATTGATCAGCTTTTATGGAGCGCGACCAAGGGGGGGAGACTGCGGCCAAAACCGATGACTCGCTCTGGTGTCAGCAAGGTTGTGTCCAAATACGGCAAACTTATGGCGGTTCAGTTTAACATCCCCAGCTTGAGCAAGCTATCAGCCCATGACGGCCGCCACCAATGGGCAACCGACGTGCTGGCATCTGGGGCGCAGATCGACCAGTTGCAACAGGCTGGAGGATGGAAATCACCATCGATGCCGCTGCGCTACGTCAATAAACGCAAGGTTGCTAATGAGGGCATTAATCTAGACCGATAGTTTAGGGACTTTCTTGTGTTAAAGCGGGTTCAGGGGTAGAGCTTCCTTCTGTAGCTCCTTCAGGTGTGAAAGTTGGCTCTTGAGTTATTGCTTGGGTTGGGGATGCAGCCTCTGCTGGGGTTTCTGTCGGCAGCACGACTGGCGTAGGGGTAGCAGTTAGTTCGACTGTGGCAAATGGTGTTGGTGTTGAGGTGTCTGCCGAACCTAAAGTTGGAAGCGGCGTGAATGTCGGTGTCGTTACAGATCCAGTTTGGCCTAAAGGTGTAGGCGTCGGGGGTGGTGTGGGAGTGTCAACTAAAACTTCAGTCGGTGTAGGAGATGGCAAATCTACAGTTATAGTTGGTGTGATGACGACCGTGGGCTGAGCCAGCGCAGGCCATTCTCCCGTCAAAGTAATTGAGTCATATTCGCTACGTGTAATTTCGCTCCCAGACGTCGTTTCTAATTTTACAAACCAGCGGATTTCACCCGGCCCATTGGTGAGCTGAGTGGCTTGAACCGGATATCCATACTCAAACGGATTTTCGGCCGAAATAGGTTGCCGTATAGACCCAATAGCAC
>JBCCSO010000065.1:0-13604 GCA_039199965.1 Chloroflexota bacterium
GGGGTGCACAATGCGTACAGAAGCATTCAGCAGGTTCGCGTCGTGCGCCAAGATAATATCCTTAGAGCCAGCCACAAACGACTCAAACTGATCCCGTGGAATAAAGTACTCGTGCAAAATATCGGTGTCGTTCTTCAGGTTGTTCTGCAAATAAGGAACAGAGTCGTGCATCGGACTATTGCGGGAAACCATGCACGCTTCCCCCTCGGTCATCGCCTGATTACGCGATATCGTGCAGGCCTCCATCATCGGCTCAATATTTTTCTCTGCCCACCATTTGGCATAGCGCCAAGCGGGGCCACGCTTAGACACGTTCAATATCCAGCGTTTGAGGCCGGTTGAGCTAGCTTCACCCAAAGGCGGCACCTCAACAGAATTCACGTCCAGCCCCGTGTCTTCATATTTATACAAAATCACTTCTTCAAACAGATTCTGCGGCGCAGTTGAAAGGTGAGCGTAGAAAAGGCCAAGGTCTTCGTTGGGTTCTAACTCATTTTCAAAAACCGTATTGAACTCTGAGAAAGGGATGGTTTGGCGGCTGGTTTCGTAGATGCGATTTTCAGTGATTTCTAGCTCAGCTTCAAGGATGATGCCGAACAGTCCATACCCTCCCAGCGCATGGAAAAACAGTTCTGGGTTCTCTGTACGACTGACGGTCTGGATAGAGCCATCGGCCAGCATAATTTTGAGCGATTTAACCGTGTTTCCTAAGGCTCCGTAGTTGTGGTCCATCCCGTGGGCGTTTACAGAAATTGAGCCACCCACAGAGAAGATATCGGTCGACTGCATAGCGGTAATGGCGTACTGCGGATGAATCTGGTTTTGGATTTGGTGCCATGTTGCACCGGTTTGAACGGTAACGGTCATCGCCTCTTCATTAAGATCAATGTTGTTGAAGTTCATCATATCCAAAATCACGGCCCCGGCCGCAAATGCGTGGCCGCCCATGCTGTGGCGCACCCCGGCAATCGATACGCGCAGATCATTTTCCTTGGCATAACTAATCGCTTGGAGCACATCTTCTTCTGTCTCAACGCGCACCGCTCCGTGGATGGCTGTCCGATTTAAGCAGCTTGCGTCGTTAATGGTGCCGCCGCGCTGCAGCCACGGCAGACCGATTCCGGCTAGGACCGCACTAGTCTCTGTTTGGGTTGTCTCTGCTTGCGGCACAGCATTTCCTTCAGCATCAATCACAAGTGGGGGGCACTGCTTTGGGCCAACAGGATCGGCCGATAGCACCGCATACCTGCGCGATAAAAACGCAGTGGCCACGCCCACGAACAACAGAAATATAGTTATTTTTTTAGAGAGAAATGCTTTTATCCTATTCATCACAATCACATCCAAACTTATTTTAGGCTACTCCCAACGTACAAACAGGGCTGAGGGGTTTAGCAGTTTCGCGATTCCAAGCTGCTGTTTGACTGTCTTGTAAATCGTTTTAAGAGAGTTTAGTTCAGCGCAGAACAAGTTTTGGGTAGCCAAGCTCCGTATTTCATGAGTGACCTAAAAGTCTTGTTTTTTAGTTTGACTAATGCTGTCACAAAAACAAACAATATGCATGCCAAATGATAATTAAAAATCAAACTTGAGTACCCAGCACTTAACCCAATGAAAGATTCAACCCTAATCAAGCTTGCACACTCTGACAATATTCGAGGATACGATCGTCTAAATTGGTTATATGAACCGATTGTTTTTGTCTACTCTGTCATTAGTCTGCTCATCGTATCTACCATATTCGGTCTGCCCGTCGCTATTTACATCATCGCCACACAAGGACAAGATGCGATCAGTGTTTTGGAAGCGCCGCCCACCCCGGGACTCGCATTTGCCGTTTTATTCTCATCCTTTATTGGCATCTACTTGGCGGTTTGGCTGTGGGTCCGCTTTATGGAACGTCGGCCGTATTTCACAATCGGGCTGCAGCGTAAAAGGGCCATATGGATGTATGTGCGCGGGCTCCTTATCGGCATGGGGATGATGCTGCTCAGCATGGGGATTCTAGCGCTGTTCGGGATGATCAGTTTTGAACGGCCGTTTACAGGCTTTTCGGGACCCGTGCTAACCGGGGTTTTTGTTCTGTTTTTAGGCTTTGTGATTCAAGGCGCGGCCGAAGAAGTTTTGCTACGCGGCTTTATGCTCCCGATCTTCGCCCGTAAATATTCAATCTGGAGCAGCATTATCGTTAGCTCCATTATTTTCTCACTTCTCCATTTCCTCAATCCCAACTTTAGCGGAATCGCTGCCCTCAATATTTTTCTGGCTGGCGTTTTCTTTGCTGTGTATGCTCTTAAAGAGGGCTCGATTTGGGGTGTTTGCGGTGCGCACACGACGTGGAACTGGACAATGGGCAACGTGCTGGGCATCGAAGTCAGCGGGCAACTGATCGGGGGTCAGAACGCTATGCTATTTGATTTGATGGAATCAGGCCCCGATTATCTAACAGGCGGATCGTTTGGCTTGGAGGGAGGCATCATCGTCACGGCTGTTTTGATTCTAGGCACAATTATTTGCTATCTAGCCCCCACCAATACAGAAGATGTCTGATTTAAAAACACGCTGGTTTGCAACCACAAGCCATTTTCTAACCGATGGAACGGCCGAAATTGTGTGGAACTTGTTGGATGACTGTTATTCAGAATCAATTCGGGGGTACCACAATTGGAACCACATAGCAGATTGCTTTATCCAGTTCGATGAAGCCGCTCACTTGGCAAATAACCGAACACAGCTAGAACTGGCGCTTTTCTATCACGATGTTATCTACGATCCAAAGGGAAGTGGCAACGAGGAAGCCAGTGCAGAGTTTGCGGCCGAAACGCTTTCACGCGCCGGTTTCCCAGATAGTGAAATCGCCATTGTCCATCAACTAATCCTCGACACCAAACATCAAGTTGAACCTAAATCATTTGATGGTCGCCTCTTGGTTGATGTGGATTTATCGATTTTAGGAGCCGATCCAGCGCGATTTGATCAGTATGAAACTGACATTCGTCAAGAGTACAGATGGGTTGAGTTACAGGCATATAGGGCCGGACGCGCTCAGATTATGCAGGGCTTCCTCATTCGGCCGCAGATTTACTTTACAGATTACTTTCGAGAAAAATTTGAGGCTCAAGCACGAGATAACTTAGCATCCCTTATTGCAAAACTATCAGCTGACTAACATTATGCAGTTTCAGAGCGTTTTCTTCTGCGCCAAAACCACAGGCCAAGCGCCATCCCGGCTGAAAAAACACCGGCCGCTATCGCGAGAGGTGCCATATGTCCGTCCTCATCGTTGCTGTGAGACTGCCTGTCGCTATCATTGTTGGTGATGATGTATGCCATTTCAGCCCATCCCTCACGCAGCAATCCTTTCGCCAGTGTCTGTACAATCTCGTCTGATTGATTGGCTAATACCTCCCCTTTTTCACCTGAGAGTAAGGCTTCAATCATCGTACTGCTCCCATCTGGGTCCGCCGGCTGCAGCTCAATCGTCAAATGGCCAGAAAAAACCTCTTTTCTGTTTGATTTCACATCAACACTGTAGACAACCTGCTTAAATGGTTCTGATTCTATTGGCTTAACTTTCACATCCCACATTCCTTTCGGCAAAGCACCCCACGGCGACAGTAAATGGAATCCATAAATGTTTTGGCCAATTTCAAAATAGTGGTTGCTGCTGTGCCTACGCAGCGTCTCTGGCAGAATCAGTCCCTGTAACTGAGAGGCTTTATTCCAAACTTCCTGAGGTGTGATGTTGCTAAACTGATGCTGGTCAACAATTTGTTTCATAATATTTAGTACGCAAGTTGGTATCGATTGTATTTGATCTAGATACAATCTGCTAACAAGTTGATTTTATCAGTGGGTATAATTTCACTTGCAACCGACTATACATTGTTATATGTTAGAGTTCTTGGCGGTTTATAAATTCTAACCACAGGCTTCGAATATTATTAAATTGTCTATCAGTCATTTTTAATCTTTTCATCGGGAACCTGTTTCTTGAAAATGACCTTAATCAAAATCAGTGATCTGATTTCTCAAAGAAGACGTTCATGAGTGGAAATGTTCAAAAATATCTGGAAGTTGTGAAGATAGGTGAACAATTTAATGCAGAGGGAAAATGGCGAGATGCGATTGGTGCATTCCGCATGGCACTGAGTGAGATTAAAAACCGGCCGGAAGCTTATGTGGGCTTAGCTGAAGCCTGTGTGGGGCGCAAACAATATGATCGCGCTCTTGATTGCTACAAGCTTGCATTCCGCACCACAAAAACCCATAAAGTCGAATATTTAGAGAAAATTGCTGACCTTCAAGAAAGAATGGGCCGCTTGGGAGATGCCGCCCGCACTTATATGGCCTTAGGGGAAACATTCTTCAAACAGCGCAATATCGACAGTGCTATTTCCAACTGGCAGCGTGCCAATCGCCTAGATCCCGATTTGCTGGGGGCGCACAAGCGACTGGCATTGGCATTCCAGCGGCAAAACAACACCCGCGCGGCCGTACGTGAGTACCTAGCCATCGCCCGCATTTTGGATGCTCAGGGGAAAAAAGCGGATGCGCTCAAAGTTTGTGCGGCCGCTGCTCAGTTAGAGCCTGATAATCCCGATGTTGAAGCAGCTATTGAGCTCATTGAAAAAGGAGCAGACGCCTTCGATCTGCCTGAAGAAGACGAAGAGGAAGAAGTTATCGAACAGCCGCAGCGGGCGGACGATGATCAAAACAGCGTCTTTAGCGCAGTTAAGCAGATGGCATCCATCCTCGAAGCCTCTGGCGGTGAATCAGAGCATCAAACGGGGGAGTTAAATAAGTCGATGGCAGAACGCGGTGTAGACATGGCTCGAGAAGACATCGCGGAAGAGCTATTTGGCGAGGAAGATGAAGACAACTTTAGTGCTGAAGGCATGCTCAAATTAGAACGGGATGCCCTATTAGGCCAAGCCCTCCACTTCCAAGATCGTGGGGAAATTGATAGTGCCATCGCTTGTTATGAGAAGGCGGTCTCTGGCGGGCTCAATCTGCCGGCCGTTTGGTACATGCTGGGAACGCTCTATATGCAAAATGATCAAGAGATGGGAGCTATTCAGGCTTTCGACAAAGCAGGCTCTGATCAACGATACACAGTCTTCATCCGCGACGCCCTTTCCTGAGGCGATTTAAATTCAGGAAAGAAAAAAGTACCCCAAAATTGATTAAAATCGCCTAGCAAACAAATTCATTGGCATCGGGTTCCTTGAGTTGGCCTAAACTCGCAGCAAAAATTTATGTTAACTGAATAAGTCAAGCGCACGGTCGATGGATTGATATAATTTGAGCATGCGCAAAATCATCTATTCAGCTTCAACTCTACTGTTATTGGCGATTGGCCTGAGTGCCTGCGGAAATGAATTGGCGATACCCGTTATTCAAGATTCTAGAGAGGTTGTTACCCTTACCCCACTGGCGACGGCTATCATCCCAACCGCAACGCCGGTTCCGGGCGGTGCAGCTGAGGTCGCCAACACTTACTACAAAGCTTGGGAGCGCGGTGACTTAATCGGCATGTACAGCCTGCTTTCGCCACAGAGCCAAGATTTGGTGGGCAGCGACACTTTTGCACGAGCATATGAAGAAGCGCAAAACACGGCTAGCGTGCAAAACATCACGACACGGCCAGTCGGGGTGCTGCAGGATGGAAACCGCTCTACGGTTGAAATAGAGGTAATCTGGCAGACTGCCGTTGTCGGCAATATTGTGCGCAATCATCTGGTAGAGTTAGTTTTTGCTGACGGCCGCTGGGGCATTGTCTGGCACGAAGGTCTAGTTATGCCAGACCTAGCAGGCGGCAACAAGCTATCGTTTCAGTACCGCGCACCATCACGCGCAGCCATTCGCGACATCAACGGTGTCTCTCTAGCCTATCAGGGTCAAGCGATCACGCTGGGCGTTGTGCCGGGTGAAATTACAGATGAAGCCGGTATGCTAGCTACGCTTTCGCCGCTGCTCAATCAAACCCCCGAAGAGATTAAAGAGGTCTATGCGGCCGCCAAACCGGACTGGTACGTTCCGCTGGGCGATGTGTCAAAAGCGGCTATTGAACCGGTTTACGACACCCTACGCCCCTACTTTGAGTCAGGCCTGCGCGCAGAAGAACGGCTGACTCGCTTTTACGAAAATGTAGCCCCACACATTGTCGGGTACACGGGTGCTATACCAGAATGGGCTTTTGAGAATTACTTGGCTGAAGGATACAGCCCGGATGCCCGCGTTGGTTTAACTGGTATTGAGAGCTGGGGCGAGCCCTATTTGAGCGGGACGCTAGGTGGCACTTTGCGCGTGGTTGCGCCTGACGGATCACCAGTAAACACCATCGCTGAAGTAGAACCCAAGCAGGCCCGTCCGGTATACGCTACCATCGATATTGAGTATCAGCGGGCGGTTGAGCAAGCCTTGGCCGAAGCGATATTTACTCATCCGGCCGCCCTGCGCGGCTCCGTAGTGGTGATGGATGTTAATACGGGAGAAATTAAGGCGCTAGCCAATTTCCCGACTTATGATCCATCTGTGTTTGACAGCAGCCGACCAGACAACGCTCAGCGTCTACAGGCTGTCCTCAATGATCCCGGCCGCCCCTTAGTCAATCGCGCCGCCGGTGGCGAATATCCGCCTGGCTCGATTTTTAAGCTGGTCACATTTGGGGCGGCCGTTAACAGTGGCCTGTATCAGCCCACAACCCTCTACAACTCAATCGGAACATGGGACCGCTTGGGTGAAAACTTTATCAAGTACGACTGGATACACGCATACACCGGGCGTGGCCACGGCAACATTAGCCTGCGCCATGCTTTGGTCGTGTCATGCAACACTTGTTTTTATGACGCTGGTTATGAAATGGATGTGGTTGATCCGTTCTACTTTCCAAATGTGGCCCGTGAGTTTGGTCTTGATCAATCAACCGGGATTATTGGTATTGCGGATACAGCCGGAAATATTCCTGATCCCGAATGGAAACCGGCCAATACGGCCGAAGGGGGATGGGTGCCGGGTGACGCGGTCAATATGGCGATTGGACAGGGATATGTATCTGTAACGCCGCTGCAAATGGCGAGGATGGCGGCGGCCGTTGCCAACGGTGGCACGCTGGTCACGCCCAGACTCATTCACCGTATTGGTGAAGGGGGTGGTGCACCCGAAGAAATTTTGCCAATTCAGCAAGACGGCCGCATCCCCTACTCAGATGACTCGCTAGCAGCCGTGCAGCAGGCGATGTGGCAGGTAGCCAACGACCGGAGCGGCACCGCGCTTGAAATATTTGGAGAATTTGGCATGCAGGTTGCGGGCAAAACCGGGACCGCTCAAAATCCAGCCACCTTGCCCCATGCGTGGTTTATCGGTTATGCTCCCGCTGCACCTTTCACCGGGCTAGATGGCGTCACAATAGAAGAGCCCGAGATTGCGATTGCGGTCATCATGGAAAATTCAGGTGAGGGGTCTGAAGTAGCTGCGCCGGTTTTCAGAAGAATGGTCGAACTCTACTTTAGCATGTATACAACCAATTATCCTTGGCAGTAGGCCCGATCTGGGTAACTGTCTGAAGGTTAGCCCCTTTAACTCGAGTAAACGGTAAGCGGTGGTCAGTATTCGGTAGGTCAGTAGGTCGGTAATTCGATAGTGGCGCACAGACCCACCGAATACTGACTTACTATTTGAGCATAAGGCATTGACTATGAACTGACCACCGTTTACCTTCATTCAACTTAGTCAGCCAATGGCAAAAAAGAATAAAAAAGATTGGAAGGCCGCATGCCGCTATGAAATGCGAAAAGCGGCCTTAAAGGAAGCCAAAGCCAAAACAGGCAATAAAGATCCTGCCTTTATCTATCGCTTGGAACATGTCAAGGCGGTTGTCAAACAGGCTAGAAAATTAGCTCGCCTAACCGGAGCGGATGAAGACATTGTTGTAGCGGCCGCATGGCTGCATGATGTCAAAAAGTTTGAGGATAGTGCCCGACATGCCGAACTAGGTGCTGAATTTGCAAAAAAGTTCCTGAAAGAGACAGATTTTCCGAAGAAGAAAATCAACGCCGTTTCAGACGCCATCCGCGTTCATGCAGGGTTGTGGCGTGATGAGCCTTTAGAACATTTAGAAGCTCAGGTGCTCTGGGATGCGGACAAACTAACTAAGGTTGGCCTTACCGCCATTTTTCATTGGATTCCCGGAAATGTTGCCCGTATGGACAAGAGTTTTACAACAGAGGATTTTGTTAAAGGTGGTCATGAAAATGACTGGCAGGACAAAACAGTGGCTAGTTTTCACACAGAACACGCTAGGCGGGCGGGGAAAGCTCGCTTGAAGTCTTTTAGAAAGCTGTGGCATAAACTTGAGGCTGAATTAAAAGCTGCAGACCTAAAGTAATTTAACAGAATAACCGTGTGTTATAATTACAAGCAAGGACAAACTCATGTTAATCGAAAGGGAAAGCGAATCCCCCTCACCAGAAAGAGTTTGGCAGATGAGCGTCGCTCAATATCATGCCATGATTCAGGCTGGTATATTGACAGAGGAAGACCCTGTTGAATTTTTAGAAGGGAGAATCATCGAAAAAATGCCTAAGAACCCTCTACACAGCGCGGTCACCACAATATTGTTTGCTGTGTTAGAAGCACTTTTACCAGATGGCTGGTTCATTCGATCTCAAGAGCCTATCACCACTGAAGATAGCGAACCTGAGCCAGATATTGCAATTGTGCAGGGTGATATGACGGATTATTTCTATGCCCACCCACAACCGGAACAAGTTGGCATTCTTATTGAGGTATCTGACTCAACGTTGTCACAGGATCGAGCTTCAAAAATGCGAATTTATGCACGTGCAGGCATCCAAACCTATTGGATTGTAAATCTACAAGAGATGCAGGTTGAGGTTTATGCAGCACCAACAGAAAATGAGGATTACAATCAAACGTCAACATTTTTGATCGGCGACACCATTCCGGTCAAACTGAAAAATCAGAATCTAGGCACTATCTCTGTTGCTGATCTATTTCCCACGAAATAAAAAAACGGCCGGGATTTTTAAAATCACCGGCCGCAGTTTCACCTATTTTTCTTGAGCCTACTTACCCCACGTATCGCGCAATCCTATCGTTTTATTGAAAATCGGTTTACCCGGTTCGGAGTCTGGGTCCACTACATAATAACCATGACGCAGGAACTGATACCGTTCTCCCGATTTTGCGTCAGCCAAATCAGGAGACACATAGCCGGTTCGCACCGTCAATGAATTCTCACGGACATTAGTGGTCCAATCTTCTCCTTCTGGGGCTTCTGATGGGTTTTCGGCCGTGAATAAATGCTCATAATCACGAATTTCAACCGGCACCGCATGTTCGGCCGACACCCAATGGAGCGTTCCCTTCACCTTCCGACCATCGGGCGCAAATCCACCTAACGTTTCCGGATCATACGAGCAGTGAATTTCAGTGATGTTGCCATCCTCATCTTTGATCACATCGTCGCACGTGACGAGGTATGCCCGCATCAGGCGCACTTCCCGGCCGGGGATCAATCTGCGGTACTTAGGAACCGGCTCCTCCATAAAATCTTCGCGCTCAATATAAATCTCGCGCGAGAACGGAACGATGTGCTCTTCTGTCCGGCTTTTATCTTGCGGATAGGTCGCAACCGAAATCTCCTCCACCTGATTTTCCGGGTAGTTGGTGATCACAACTTTAAGAGGATCAAGCACCACTAGCTCACGGGGAACCTCTTGGTTCAGGTAGTCCCGCACCGCATGCTCAAGCATGGCAAATTCAACCACACTGTTGGCACGTGCTACACCGATCATGTCGCAGAAATTGCGGATAGCCTCTGGCGGGAAGCCACGGCGACGTAGGCCAGAAAGCGTTGGCATACGAGGGTCATCCCAACCAGCCACAACACCAGTATCAACCAGCTGTTTGAGCTTCCGCTTGCTCGTCATCATATAGCTCAGGTTTAGCCGAGCAAACTCAATCTGTTGAGGGGCGTATATGTCTAGATTTTCAACAAACCAGTCGTACAGTGGCCGGTTGTTTTCAAATTCCAGCGTACAAATTGAATGGGTGATTCCCTCAATCGAGTCGCTTTGGCCGTGTGCCCAGTCGTACATCGGATAAATGCACCACTTATCGCCTGTGCGATGATGATGGGCATGCAGAATACGGTACATTACCGGATCACGGAAGTTGATGTTAGGAGACGACATATCGATTTTGGCACGGAGCACCATTGTGCCATCTGGGAATTCCCCGCTTTTCATCCGCTCGAATAAGTCTAAGCTCTCTTCAATCGGCCGATCACGGAACGGGGAGTTTTTGCCGGGCTTGGTCAGCGTGCCACGGTATTCACGAATTTCATCGGCCGATAGTTCATCTACATAAGCCTTGCCGTCTTTGATGAGCTGGATCGCCCACATATAAAGTTGATCAAAATAGTCAGATGCATAGAACAAGCCATCCCATTCAAACCCCAGCCACTTAATGTCTTCTTGAATCGATTCAACGTATTCAACCTCTTCTTTGGTTGGATTGGTATCGTCGTAGCGCAGGTTGACCTTGCCCCCATAGTCGCGGGCCAAACCGAAATTTAGACAGATCGATTTTGCATGTCCGATGTGCAGATAGCCGTTGGGCTCTGGCGGAAAACGAGTGTGTACCCGATTGTTATATTTGCCCGTTTGGTTATCGTTATCAATTTTGCGGGTGATAAAGTTGGAAGAAACGTATTTGCCTTCAGCTTCCTTGTTTTTGTCAGTCATTTTTACAAAACCTCCCGTGCCAATGAAATCATATCCCCTAAAACGCCACCGGCCGTCATGCCCAGACCTGCGCCAGCACCGATAATCATGAGTGGCTCTTCGTCATAAAGTTTGGTGTGAAACTGAATATATTTGAGGTTAGCCATCGGGCTGTTGACATCTAACTCCATCAGGCCCACTTTGCCACCTGTTGACGTGACCTTGCCGATGTAGCGCAATACTTTTCCGGCTGCTTTTGCGGCTGCAAACCGTTCAGCCAGTTTTTCATCCATTTGGCTAGACTTGTCCATAAACTCTGCCACAGAGCAGTCGGCCAAGTCTGCGTCATACAAAGACTCAACCTCAAAGTCAGCCTGTTCAAGCTGCCATCCGGCCATACGCCCCATGATCAGCACTTTGCGCATCACATCTTCACCGCTCAGGTCATCCCGAGGGTCTGGTTCGGTGTATCCCATCGCTTTGGCCTCGGCTAGGGCTTCTGAAAACGGCCGACCTTTTCCAAGCTCGCGGCACATAAAGCCCAGCGTACCGCTCAGTTGCCCTTCGCAGCTAAAAAATGTGTCGTTGATATCGCTCAAATAGCGTAGGCTAGCGATAATCGGCTCACCACCACCTACGGTTGATTCATGGCGCACGGCCGGGTTTTGATAGTATTTTTGGGCGGTTTCCCAAGGGCCAGCGTGAGGTTTCTTGTTGGCTAGCGCAACCCCATACCCTTTCTCAAGGGCTAAATCGATGGCGGGCTCCATCCCACCTACGGCCGTTACATCAACCACAACTGCGTTTTCAACACCGGCTGCAAAAACCATGCTGATCAACTTTTGTGCTTCTGGTCGTTCGCTACCCCCTAAGGGGTTTCCGGCCGCCTTACGTTCGATAGCGATGGTAAGTTCACTGTCGCTTAATCCTTCCGGTACAAAAAACCACTCACGGCTATCGGCAATGGCAACTATCTTGAAATTAAGGCTATTGCTCTGAGCCAAAGCGGAGCGTGACTCAATAATTTGCTGGATAAGGGTCCGGCCGACGCCGCCAACCCCAAATATGATTACGGGTATCTCTTTCATAGTGTCCTGAACATTGCTGGAATAAAGAATTATGCAGGATACCGGTTGGCATTTGCAAAAATTTATGCTTAATTTGAGGGCTTTCAGTTAGGGATTGGCAATTAAGTGTCCATCCTTTGGAAAAAGTCAGTTTCCGCTAAGTACAAACAAATTAGTTTTGCGGGATTTACCCCGATAATTAATAAGACTCTTTCAGATGATTGATTACTTGATTTGTACCAAAGCTACGCAAGGTTATTAAGCCGTCTAGGTTGTGCAGAAGCGTTCAATCTGTTCGGATAGTTTTTTTCTTGGCCCATTAGTCAGTACTTACAAATTTCCATTGTTCTGAATCAAATGGACGCGCATTTTTGAAACCAGCGTTATCAAGGAATCGTTCTGGGATTATCATGTTCCACCATTCTTTATCCAACTCAGTGAATTGATCTAGAAAACAAATCATATGACGAGGATAGATAATCGTAAACAACCTCAATGTATTGATCAGATACCGGCATTAAATCTCGACGTTCAAGCAGATAACCGATCAGGCTGATAAAAGCAGGAATCACATCGTAGTTTTTGCTTGCATACAAAGCCACAATCTGATTGGTACATGAAACGATGGGGTAGCCTATGCTCCGCATTGTATAAAACTGCCCAAGTTCAAGGTCTTTGTGATTCAAACAGGCGTGAAATTTCTTGATTTTATTTTGCCTCACACCAACATAAATGAGATCATCGCTTGTGTACAATGAAAATAAATTAATTACGCAAGCAATATTGAGAGAAACCGATGTCATCAATTTCAGACGGCCTAAATCGAGCATTATATGGACCATTTACCCTTCCGCTGGCTCTAGATTTGAATGCAAATCACAAATACATTCTTTTTTCGGATCAACACAAAGGGGCTGGTGATCGGGCTGATGAGTTTCGCAAGTGCAAAGAAACGTACATGGCGGCGCTCAATCATTATCGAGATGCTGGTTTCACCCTAATATTGATGGGAGATGTTGAAGAACTGTGGGAGCAGCGATTTAAAAAGGTTGAAGAGGCTTATCAGGATGTTCTGGAACTAGAAGGAAGCTTTCCGGCCGGACACTATTTTCGGATTTGGGGAAATCATGATGATGATTGGATGCACCCCGGAGCAGTAAGCAGGCATATTGCCAAGTATATGCCTACGAGCGCAGTGTTTGAGGGCATTCGATTTGAAGTCGAAAACGATGCTGAGCATTTAGGCACAATCTTGCTCGTACACGGTCACCAAGGAACCTTTGCTTCAGATAAATTCCGCTACCTGTCTAGATTTGCGGTTCGGATCTACCGGTATATTCAACGCTTAACCGGCATCGGGACAACGACCCCGGCCGAAGATGTGTGCTTACGCAGCAAGCAAGACAATGAAATGTATGATTGGGCCTATAGACAATGTGAATTGGATTTGATCTTAATTGCAGGGCACACCCACCGGCCGGTGTGGAGCTCCCATACCCATTTACAAAAACTTCAGCTTGAATTAGAGAAGCTTCAATCCAGCCTGGGCTTTGCCGGAAAAGCCGAACTCATTGAGGAGAAGAAAGCGGCTATACAAAGGCGCGAAGCGAAATATCCTCCTTGCGACGATGAAGTAAAAACCTCGCCTGTCTATTTCAATACCGGCTGCTGCCGCTTCGACGATGGGGACATTACCGGGATCGAGATTGATAACGGAGCGATTCGCTTGATCAGATGGACAAGCGGCTCCCATGCAAGAACAGTTTTTGAGGAAGGTTCTTTAACC
>JBCCSO010000066.1:0-13521 GCA_039199965.1 Chloroflexota bacterium
AAAAGAGATGGAAGAAGGTGCTAAACAAGCGGAAGAGCCCGCCAAGCAAGGCTTTGACATTTCGCAAGAGCTCAGCAAGCTGATTCAGATGCTGATTCAGCCGCTTATTGCGGGCCTGACAACCGCTGGAGAAGAAAGTGGTTCTGGAAATCAGAGCGGCGGTGCTGGTGAGGTTGATAAGTTTGGCGGCATGCAGGGAGAAGCGATGGATATGGCGACGAGTACGACGGCTGAGAGTCAGGCGCAATCTCGCCAGTGGCAGGGCGAATCGGCCGCGTTGAGTACGGATATCAAGAAGCAGCAGGGTGAGTACAATCAGTTTGGTCAGATGGTGGGCAAGCAGCAGGATGATCTCGATTCATCAGCCGACATGCTGTCTGACGCACAAGATACCAATATGGAAGGACTTACAGAAATTCAAGACATGATGCAAGATCAAGAGATGGAGCACGAGGACAGCGCGTCTGAGATGGATGATTGGGCCACAGAGCATCAAGATATGCGACTGGATTTGTATGAACAGCTTGAAGCGGATTTAGCTGAATCCAGCGGGCAATCAGAAGAAGATGTAATTGAGAGCGAATTAGAAGAATTAGGGCTATAGTAAACCGATATGAGCAATCCATTTACCGATTCATTTAATGTCATCGACGCAGAAATTGCGGCCGCTGTCCAAACTGGTGACACTCAAAAAGAAATTGAAACCCGTGGAGCTAAAGCGGCCAAACACCTGCTAAAATTTCAGTTTAAGCAGGCGGCGGCTGAAATCGGCAAAGTGGCTGAGCTAGTTGGTCAAAAAGGGCAGACGGCCAATGTAGCGACTGCAAAATTTGCTCAGTCACGAGCGTATGCTCAAATGGACAATGGCTTAGACGTTGCTCTGGAAAAGGCGGCCGAAGCGATTCAATTGGCAGATCAAGTTGGTGATCTGTCTCTTCGCGGCGATATTGCCTTGTTTATTGGGAAGTTGTACACGGTTCAAGAGGATTTTGTAGAGGGGTATCAAGCTTTTTCTTTGGCGGTTAGCAGCTACAGTCTAGACACGACCAAGCCTGAAAAATTCATAGAGGCTTTGCGCCTGCGTGCTGGTGCGGGTGCATTTATCATGCAGTTCGATCAAGCTGATCGGGACTTTTTGAGTGCGCTTGATTTGGCGCGTCAATCCGGAATGGATGATGTGGCTGCTGAGGTTGAGAACCAGCGAGAAGCGTTAAAGATTTTTGCGAAAGGTGAGCTGACGGCCGATGAGCTAGGGAATCTTCTGGAAATCGGCAGTCGCTTTGGTGATTTGCAAATGCAAATTGAGCCGAACTTGCAAAAAGCGTTGGGCAAGCTGAAGCAGAAAAAGTTTGCGGCCGCACAAAAGCTGGCTCAGAAAAGCTTAGACGGAGCCAGACAGAATGAATCCACTTCTGGTTACATTCGATATTTGTCTGCTAGCTTTGTGCTGGCAGAGATTCATGCAGCGGCAGATGAAAAGGTAGATGTGTTAAAAGTGTTGTTGCGGTGCAAAGTCTTCATTGAGCAGAAATTTACGCCTGCGGCCGGGCTGTTTTTGGATCAATATCTGAATAGTTTTCAGGCACGCTGGGGAGCTGAGGTTTTGCAGCAAACGATTGCTCAATACCAGCAGTGGGTGTCTGAAAACGGTCCAGTAGAAGCCTAATTTAGTTGACTCTTTGTGCTTTGGTGCAGCTTTTCAGCAAGTGATTGTTGATAAAATGATGAGATGAGGGCTTCACGTGAATTTTGAAGCATCATTTCATCATCTTATCATCCCATCAATTTGAGCCATTTAATCGAACGGGACCTTAATCACAGGACAAACGATACACCGAAATTTCCTCTAGAAAATGATATATTTTTCAGACTGGCATCCGATATTTTTACTGGCTAATTTTGTTGGATGCCGGTGCTACGTCAGGCTTGTAATGATGGAACGACTTCTATGATTGACGTAGCCTATAGTGTTTTTAGCTACTCAAATTTCTGTTAAACAACAGTTGACAAAACACTCGCTGAAAAATGACTAAAACTTTTAAATTCTACCTTCTTTTGCTCCCGCTTTTTCTAGCGGGGTGCACTACCATTCGAAGTGAAATTTCAAACGCTGGGGGAAGCGGCATCACGCGCGTCTTTTACATCATCGGCGGCCTTTTTCTGCTGCTGATCGCCATTCTTCTCATGTTTGGCATGATGTATGCCCTGCGACGCTGGCGCTTTTTAGAGCTGATTAAGCCTGGCCTTTGGCTCTCCCGTTTGCCGATTATTGGCCCGTACATGTCGAAAGCCTTGGGAGTACAGCGTGACCTGCGGCAGATTACAAGTTACCAAAAAACGCTAAAACGATATGGCGTTGATACAGGGAATGTTTTAGGCAAAGGTGGGGCTTCTAGCCCAAATTTTGGACAGGCAAGCGGCGCCAGACCTTCCGCCTTACCATCATCATCTTCTTCTTCTGCGTCGACAAATTTTAATAAGTATCTGCCAAAAGAAGTTAAGAAACTGACCAAAGGGCAGAAGATTTCAGCGGCCGACATTCAGAAAAAAGGCAAAGGCTTTTTTAGACGCTTTTGGGGGAATGAACCTAGCCAGTTTGATGAGCCCATAGAGGCTCAAATAGAGGTTCAAATAATCGACACAATCCCCTATGTGTCTCCGGCCGTATCTGCCGCATCTGTTGCTTACTTTAATGAATCTCTGTCAACGCAGGGTCTCACCACAGCTTCACTATTCTCTTTGGAAGCCAGCCACTTTGCTGCATCTGCCACTGCACCTCAAGTTAAGTCAAGGCCACCTGATATCTCACTCCCCGCACTGGTTGTTTCAATGGAGCAGGTCGAGGATAGATATTTTCCAATCAACAATCCCAAAATCGTCATTGGTTCCGCGGCCGATTGCGATATTGTGCTGACAGAACCCGGCGTCGGGCCAAAGCACCTACAAATTGATCAAACAGAAACAGGGTGGACCTTGACAGACTTAGGGGCGCTTGGCGGGACGTTCTTAGATGCCTCACAGCTTCTATCAAATGTGCCGGAAATCTGGACAACAAACTACCCTGTGATTGTTGGTCCACTGAGTATTCGCGTCATAGAAATGTCTGGTGTTGAGTATGATGAGATGTTTAACCGGGTAGATCATCCAAGCAACGACAAACCAGGCATCACGATATTTCCGGAGCAGCAAGAGTGTGAGGCTGGCCAAATTACTGCGTGGCAGTTGCACATTACCAATCAGGGTAAATCGGTTGATCACTTTGCGGTGATCATTACTGGCTTTCCGGTTGGATGGGTAACCATAGAGCAAGAGCAAAAGCCGCTTATGCCGGGTGAAAGCACTACCGTGCCACTCTCTATTGCGCCGCCACGGACTTCTGCAGCTTCGGCCGGAGTGCACGTTGGAGCAGTGCGAGTACAGGCGGTTTCAGTACCTGAAGCGTTTCAAGTGGCTGAGTTTAAACTTGAAATTAACCCATTTGACGCTTGGCATACAGAGATGAGTCACCATCAGTTTAAGGCTGATACTGAAGGGGCTCTAATTATTCGCAACGGCGGTAACTATAAAACCTCGCTAGAGGTAGGCTCTAGCTCAGACAGCGATCGATTTGAAATCTATCCATTTTTAGAGACAAAATTGTTTGAGTTAGAAGCCGGTAAAGAAGCTTCAGTCAATATGGCTGTCGAGAATTTGAGACGGCCGTGGTTTGGCATGATCCGCAATGAATCATTTATGCTGTCGGCGGCATCTGGTAGTGGCGAGTACGCGATTCAGCACCCCGGTGTTGTAGAAGTGCGGCCGATTATTCCAACATGGCTTGCATCAATTGTAGGTTTCCTCATTCCGTTTGTCTGCTTGTTTGCTACGATCGGATATACGTTTGTAGAGAATCGCAATGCGGCTGCGACAGCTACCGCTGAAGCTCTTGCTTTGGCTAATCTTGCCCTGACACCAACAGCCACACCTATTCCCACTGCTACACCGCGGCCGGTCCTTTACCCAAGTAGCTGCGCGCATCTAAAATCTTTTAGGGAAGAGATGGGGGAAGCACCAGATCCGAACGTGGGTTGGGAAGACGGTGAATATGAGCTGTACGCTAACGGATTGACCGATCTGCCAATGACGATCTACTGCCATGGTATGAATTCGACCAGTCCGGCTGAATATATATCCCTGCAAGAAGTGGGTGAAACGGTCAATTTTTCAAGATATACGTTTGAGGATGGGGAAATTTTAGTGATGTTTCAAAAGATTAGAGTAGACCCATATAACCTGATTGTGGATGTGACCGATCGGACCTTTACCGAAACTGTTGATACGCGCATCGAGCAAGAATTTGATCCACCTGATTTTGGCAGCGCGAAGGGGTGCACCGCCTTACAATCCAGTCCAGTTGCCGGAGAGGCTAACATTAACCTGTCTGGCACGCAGTACACACTGCCCTCAATTGATGGCTTGTTTGTAGCGGAAGGGAAGAGTCTGGTTGGGGAATCTATCAGGGAATCGGCTGAAGGACTGACGGTGGATTTAAGTGTCAATGGTGCTTGTGGCTGGCTATTTCCACAATCAGATATCCAATTGTTACTTGTCGACGCCCAATAAAATCGTCGTCTGAAAACAAAATCTACAGGTAAAGTTCGGCCGTCTTTTCGTTTATGAAAAGACGGCCGATTTGTTTTTAAAAGGCTGTGTTTTTTTGAAACTTTTTTGTGTGCAAAAATGATCGAGAATTCTCAATTTACAACGGCTTTGTTCATAAGTTAACACAGCTAAACTTGACGTAGAAACAAAAAAATCTGCCTAACAACGATAAATTTTTGCACTGTTCACGCTGAATTTCTGACAAAAAAAGGGGGAAGATTATCTTTTACGGAGCCTTCACGACGCCTTCAGGCTGTTCGTAAGAATTCTGAATTCTATACAAAAGTTGCGCTCTACCTCTGGAAAAAACCATTTCTACGTGCTCTGCTGATTTTCCCGAAACTCTAAAATGTTATTTAGCTTACTTGTTTAATGAGTGAAATTTTTCAGCTTGTAAAAAGTTGCCCTCTCATACTTCCGGCCGTCTTACTTACAAGTCGCCTTACGGAGAAGGTCGGCGGCGAAATTACACACACCGAGGACTGTACAAATGGGAAATCAAGCAAGCAGAAAAATCGCAGCGATTTGGGGGCTGATCGCCCTCGCCGCAATCATCATGATAATTGGTGGAACGTCATTCGCAGGGAACAATCAAAGTTCAGCAGAACTTACTTGTGGCCCTTTGGCACAGGAAGCAGAAAGCGCAACTCTATTTGGCGCGATGAAAATTGGAGAGGAAAACGGCCGGAAATATATTTACACGCCGGAAGGCATTGATCAAAGCGGTAGCGCACCAGATGCAGAAAACCGGGCTGAGTTTTGTATCGATGTTGCTAAAGCTGGTAAGTACGCCATTCACGGAACGGTTAGTGCTGAAAAAGATACCACAGACTCATTCTGGGTTGTGGCAAATAGTAAATCCTATCTTTGGGATACAACCTTTGGAAAAGGATTTATCAAAATGCCGATATCTGACCGCAAGAGCGGCGGTGCTGAAGTGGAGCTGAATTTAACAGTTGGTGAGGCTATTATCTCTATTCACAATCGGGAAGCGGGGGCAAAATTAGACAAAATTGAGCTGATTTTGATTTCTGAAGCAGATGTGCCGGTGGATGAGCCTGAGCCCACCAATACGCCTCAAGTTGTAGAAGATTCTTGTGGTGATGTTTATCAAGAAGCAGAGGACGGAGAGCTGTTTGGCCGGATGCAAATTGGTAACCGCTCAGATGCCAGCAATAAGAAATTTGTTTTTGTACCAGACGAAGTTGGTCAATCAACAGACAAAATTGATCTTGAGAACCGTGCAGAGTATTGTGTGACTGTCCCTGAAGATGGAAAATATCGAATTAGGGCTGCTGCTGATGCTCCTGATGGCGGCCGGGATTCGCTGTATGTTACCGTGGATGGTTTGCCAGCAGAAGGGTATTTGTGGCAACCGTCACAAGGTGATGGCTTTGTTGAGGATGTAATTCACAATCGTGGCGCAAACGATGAGCAAATTATCATTCTTAAAAAGGGTGACCACACTGTCGCCTTTCACCACCGTGAGCCGAGAACAATGCTTGATTGGTTTGAACTGGAATTGGTTTCAGCTAGCCCTGTCGTGCAGGACCCCACGCCCACCCAAGGTGCTGCCACTGCTACCGTGGAACCTCCGTCAGCAACTGCTGCACCACCAACAGCCACTAGCCCGGCACCAACATCTACAAATCCGGCACCAACTTCAACGCCGTCTGAAATTACTTGTAATGGACTCATTGCTGAAGCTGAGAGTGGGAAACTTTTTGGTGATTTCATTGTTGGAAATGATGAGAAAGCTAGCGGCGGTCAGTACATCACTATACCGGGTGAATCAGGTAATGCATCTGGTAATAAAATTGATCTTAAAAATCGGGCGGACTATTGCGTTACGGTTGATGAAGCTGGTGAGTATTACATTATGGCTTGGGCCAAAACGCCTAATCATCATCTAAGTGACTCTTTCTTTGTGACCGTTGACGGTGCACCCACAGCCGGATATGTGTGGGACGTTAAAGTTAGTGATAGTTTTGCAAACTCGTATGTAAACGGCCGTGGTGTTACAGATCGTGTGTCACTACAACTGTCGGCCGGAGAGCACACCATCTCGTTTCATCGGCGTGAAGCACTGACTCAACTTGATCGGTTTGAGCTGATTTTTGTTAAGGCGCTAGGTGGAGTTGCGCCACCAACCGCAACCCCGACGGAAGATGGATCAGCTGCTCCAACACAAACACCCGTACCGCCCAGCACAAGCACACCCACTGCGGCAGCCCCAACTGCCACAAGTGCGCCACCAACCGCTACTCCAAGTAGTATGGCATGCAGTGACAGCTTGGTCGTAGAGGCTGAAAATGGTGTGCTGAAAGGGGCATTTCGTACTCGAAGTTTTGTAGGCGCAAGTGGGAATATGTACATTTATGTGCCAGATGTCTCTGCTCACGGCTCTTCAGGCAGAATTGATAATGAGAACAATGCAACTTACTGCGTTATTGTGCCAACAACGAGCACTTATCAAATTAAAGCACGCACATGGGCCCCAGACTCCAATCATGATTCATTTTTTGTGCAGGTCGATGGTCTCCCGCAAGCTGGGCATTTGTGGGATGTTAAGCACAGCAAAACCTTTGCAGAGGATTTTGTTAATGATCGCTCAAAGTCTGATCCTACTGAATTCTATTTGACGGCAGGTGAGCACTACATAACTATTCATCATAGAGAGGCGGGGACGCTGCTGGATAAAATTGAGCTTGTGGACACTGCAATGTCTGGGGCACCCGTACCCGTGCTGCCACCAGCTACAGCTACAGCTACAGCAGTACCACCCGTGCCCACTTCAACGGCTGTTCCACCAACGTCAACACCCGTGCCAGGCCCACCAACCGCGACACCCACTTCAGCTTCCCCTGTTACTCAGCCTTCTTGTGGGGCAATGGCGCAAGAAGCAGAAAGTGGTGAGCTGTTCGGCCGGATGGTGAAAATTCCTGATTCCTCTGCTAGCAGCGGGCTTGCTATAGGCAGTGAGCAGTCATCAAAATTGATGTCAAATGCAGATCGAGTTGATTTTTGCATCACAATTGAAGAAGACGGTGAGTATGAGATAGCGGGTTACACCAAAGCCCCTGATTTCAGCTCAAACTCAATGTTTTGGACTGTAAATGGTGCACCCTCAATCGGCATGGTATGGCACATGGGGATCAGCAGTAATTACAGCTTCCAGCGCGTATCAGACGGTGGTAGTGCGTTTGGTGGCAACGGGGCCAAATCGATCTTCTTGGAAGCTGGCAACCATACTATCAGCTTTTACCTAAGAGAGTCTGATGTTCAGTTGGACCGGATTGAGGTTGCTTCAGCAAAATCTTCCGGTGGAGGTGTAGTGCCAAGGCCACAACCAACTGGTACACCCGTGTCACCCGGTGTGCTAGGTGATCTAGTCACGCGGGACACGCATACAGACTTCTCAAACGCTGGTTTGACCGGTGGCATTCCAACATATACCAATATCATTGAGGTAACCGGACGATCACAAAGTGACATTGAGCGCGCAATTGAAAGTGCCCCATCTGGGACAAAAATTATTCTGCCTCCGGGCGTGATCAACATCGGTAATTTAAAAATTACTAAACGAAACATCATTCTGTCGGGTAGCGGTAATGGATGTGGTGACACAATCTTACGAATTGGATCAGCTGACTCCGGTATCTATGTCGGCCGTGGGGGCAGCGTTGGCTCATCAGTCAGCTTTGCCAACAATGCAAATCGAAACAGCAAACAGATTACTGTTTCAAGTGTTAGCCCATTCCGAGTAGGTGATTATGTTCTCATTCGCCAAAATGATAGCAGCGTTTACTATCGATCTGACCTCAGCCGGAACCCAAGTGAGTCGTGGGTCAAGAATAATGCAACGCAGATGAATCGGATTGTAGCAATCGAAGGCAAGACGCTCGTGCTGGAAGGCGGCCTGAATCTAGACTACACAACTTCGCTGAATGCCCGGGTTGCAAAGGTTAGCAATGTCATTTCAGGTGTAGGTATTGAGAATTTAACGATAGAAAGGACCGTTGACGATTATGCGTCTTCAGGTACCGCCAATATTTACTTCAAATATGCCGCTTACTCATGGGTGAAAGGTGTACATTCTAAAAACGCTGTTCGAGCACATGTTACTTTTAGCCGCTCGTACAAGTCAGAGGTTAGAGGAATGTTTTTGAATGCAGCATACAACAATGGTCCAGGCGGTCATGGGTATGGGGTTCGCTTGGACAGTGGGACAGCTGATGTCTTGGTTGAAAATAATGTTGGTAAGCTGCTGCGTCACAGCTTCTTGGTCCAGACAGGCGGTAATGGCAATGTATTTGGGTACAATTACTCAACCGACCCATATGGGGAAGGTTTCGGTGAAATTTACACAGACCTCAGTGTCCACGGTGGATTTGGCCATTCTAATTTGTTTGAGGGTAATCAGGCCCAACATGCCAAAGTAGATAACATTCATGGTTCAAATATTAGCAACCTCTTCTTTAGAAACAGGCTGGAAAAAGATATTGATCGCTACACGTACAAGAACGAGCTGCTTTCAAAAGGTGCAACAACCCCTCATATTTGGGTGCATGAAAATCAATACTACAATGCATTTTTAGCCAATGAGATAGGTTTCCCCGGTGCAAACTCCAAAACCCAGACCTATGGATTTGATAGCGGCCGTCGGCGTGATAACTTTACAGTCTGTAAATACATCAACAGCAGCAATGGCGAGAGAGGGTGTGGATTCACACGGGATACGACGATCAATCACGGAACCTATGACTATCTTACAGGTCAAACCTCTTGGGATAGCTCGATTAACCAGCGCGGTTTTCCAAATTCAGTCTATTTAAGCGGGAAGCCATCATTCTGGGGCAGTTCAGCATGGCCATCATTTGGCCCAGACCGTCTTGGCTTGAGCGAAAGTGACAAGATGATCCCAGCAAAGCTGCGCTACTTAAACGCACTAAACGGGCAAGGAGAAATTTGTTATACAGGCAATTAAGTTGAAGTAACAGCTTAGATTTATTTAAGGCCCAGCCATTTTATGTGGCTGGGCTTTTGTGTTAATTTTGGGCGATGTTGAAAACAGAAGTAAGAAGGATTGAAGATGAACTTGCTTTGAAGAAAGCAGCCGATCTTATACTGAATGAAGAGCTGATTGTTGTCTATTTTAATGGGACGTATGCTTTTTTGTGTGATTGTGATGCCGAAGCTCCGGCCGACAAACTATTTCAGATTAAGCATCGTCCCCGCGAAAAAAGTTTATCATTGGTAGTGGATCCAGCTTTTTTGCCTGACTTTATTGATTTGAACCACTCATCGTTCAACAAGCACTCATTGGCCGCGTTGGTTCAACTTCAGCGGAGATCACACGCGCTGGGAATTGTGTTGCCTGCCGGAGAGCATGCGCCTATTGCGTTGGTACAAAATGGCACTATTTTGAATGTCTGGACAGAGTACCCGCCTCATCGGCCGCTAATAAAGTTAACTCAAGCGGCTCGACTTTTGGGCGTTCGCGGTTTTAAAGGAGCATCAACTAATCTAAGTCATGAGCCAACCTATACAACCAAAGAGCAAGTGCTTAACCAGTTTGATGGGAAGGTACCCTTAGTTCTTGATGGTGAAGGGGCAGTTCCGCGGAAAAGACAGAAATCTACAACCCTAATAGACTTTACCCGTAGTAGCCCCACAGTAATTCGAATGGGTAATGTGGCTGTTGATGAAATTCAATTAATTTGTGATGCCTTAGGTTTAGGTAAGCTTGAAGTTGATCATAATGTGAAAGTACTCTAGCACCAAAATGGCACTAGGACTTAAGCAAAACGGCTCGTCGCTAAGTCCTTTATGGACACCTAGCCACCCACAAAGGGTGCCCCTGCAAAAAATCAATTTGATTGCGGTAGTCCGAAGCAAATTAAAGTTGGAGAATATCTTGCTACAGTTAAAATAGTAATTGTTGGATGCAAGAAAAATGACCGTATTGCCGATCTTGTCTTGAACAATCTTCCCTAATTGATTAGACTCAGCAAATCTCATGTTTTTTATACTTCTATAAGAGATTGATCATAGAATTATGGGCATCTCTAAAAAAACAGTTCAATATTCAAGTTTTAAAGAATGTGTGAGTCTGTTGGATGGTTTGATCAAACTATATGCTTGAAGTTGGATTTATTCTGGTGCTAATTTTGGCGAATGGCTTTTTTGCCGCTGCCGAAATGGCCTTCGTTACCTCAAGGCCTACAAAACTGCGTACAATAGCCGACCAAGGAGACGTCCGAGCCGAAAAGGTTCTGGGTGCCCGCGAAGAAAGTAGTGACTTTCTGGCCATGATTCAAATTGGTACGACCTTGGTGGCTACTTTGGCATCTGCGGTGGGTGGTGCATCCACAGCTAGGCTATTCTCGCCTGTTCTTGAGCCTTTGGTTGGAATCTACGCTGACAATGTCGCCCTGGCAATCATCGTGGTTGCAATCACATATGTAACCTTGGTTGTTGGTGAGCTGGTGCCGAAGCAAGTGGCTATGCAAAATGCTGAAGCGATTGCTATTCGTGTAATCACACCCCTTAACTTTCTCCAAAAAGTTTTGTGGCTTCCTATCAAAGCACTTGATATCTCGATTGGAGCAATCACTCGCTTAATTGGTGAGCGTGAAGATGTGCTTGAATTTGAGTCGGCCGAAGAGATTGCTATGATCGTGCAGCAAGCCGCCTCTGATGGCGTTATCAATCGTCGTGAGAAAGACTTGATCACTCGTGTATTTGACTACGCCGAAGCTAATTTGGCAGATATTATGACGCCGCGCCCAAACATTGTTTCACTGCGGTGCAATCAGACAGTAGAAGAAGCACGGCATCTTTCGGTTGAAAGTGGATTCTCTCGCTTTGTGGTTGTTGAGGATGAGCTTGACCGTTTTTTGGGATATTTGCATATCAAGGATTTGCTCACGGCGGATGGAAACAAAGAGATCGAGTCGTTTGCGCGTGAAACAATGGTGCTGCCAGAAACCTTGAAATTACCTACCGCATTCAATCAGCTCATTCGGTCAGAAGCGCATCTAGCTGTTGTGGTTGATGAATTTGGCTCTGTTGCAGGGTTAGTCACAATGGAAGATATGCTTGAAGAAATTGTGGGTGAGATTGAAGATGAGTACAGTTTAGCCCCACCTGCGTTAACCCAAGACGGCGAAAGGGGGTGGCTGGTTGATGGAGCCACTTCGCTACTTGATCTGCGCAACGCTCTGGGGCTAGAGCTTCCAGAAACGGGGGAGTTTAATACATTAGCCGGATATTTCTTGCACGTGTTAGGTGTCATCCCAAGTGTGGGGGACTATTTGGTTCACCAAACTTTTAAAATGACGATTGAAGAGATGGATGGCCATCGAATCTCTCAGGTTAGAGTGCATGACCAGTCAATTCGGCCCGTAAAATAAATAGATTAATTTGACTCAAACTGAAAGACGGTTGAAATACTGCCTCAGTTCATGGTAGGTACGAATTCCGGTAGACGATGAAATTTGTGTTACGGTTGGTGCCAAACGTTCTTTATGAGTAGGGTTAGACAAGTCTTCTTGAGCCTGCATAGGGTAGAACATGTCAATGGCAGGCTCAAGGCACTTTTGACAATCCTGAGCGATTTTAGCTGTTTGGTCGTCTGTTGTAATGATTAGAAATTCGGCTGGACCCAACTGCCCTACAAATGGCTCCTGATGCTTGTCTTTTTTGCAAGCTCCGCTTAGCAAAACACTCACAGAACGGGTAACTTCATCGGCCGCCACAAATCCATATTGATCTCTGAAGCGCTCGATCCCCTTCACGCCTGCAGCCACAAGACCCCAATTCTTTTCTTTCAACATTGATTCTAACTGGTCGCGCAGCAATAAGCCGTCAGGCATATTGGTGATCGGGTTAAAGTACTGATCTGATTCAATTCGCTGAATGACGTTCTGCACCCTCAGGCGGAGCTCCTGAATGTCAAACGGCTTCGTGACATAGTCAACCGCTCCCAATTCTAGCCCGGCCAACTTGTCTTTTTTGCTGCGTCGATCTGTGAGGAAGATAACCGGAATATTTTTGGTGATTCTTGATGCGCGCAGGCGGCGGACTACCTCGAAGCCATCAATATCTGGCAGACGAATATCTTCAAGAATTAAGTCTGGACGATGTTCGTGTGCTAAATCGATCGCTTCCTGCCCCCAATGCGCCCGCAGGATATCGTAACCCTGAACGTGAAAATATCCACTGAGCATCTCCCTCAAATCTTCGTCGTCTTCGACAATCAGTATTTTGTAATTGTCATCTTCGGCCATTGTGTCCTCTCCTCTAATTTTCTTGATTAAAATTGGTATGAACTAACTCTAAATTCTATCAGGTTGAGGGCTGTAAACCATGTGATATTACTACTCTTTTGCTAGAGATTCATAGCGCAAAATACCTAGAGCGTCTATTTTCAGGTCGGTGACCTTCTCAAGCGTTAGCGCAATTCTGATTTCTTGAGTCAAGTCAAGGGTTGGATAAGTATCTGACCAAATGGTCTGTACCTGTCCCCACTGTTCTTCACGAGTGGCGGCGTCTGTCGGATCAAGCAGCTCGAGCGATGAGATGGTCGTGCTCATTTGCAGATCTTCATAATTTGAGCAAACACCGCCGGTATTGAACAAGAAATAATAGGTCCAGTGGGCTGGGTCGATGTAGTTGGGCGGCTGCCCACTGGGAGGCCATCCGAGCAGAAACGCACCTGATTGGCAGGTGGCACTTGTGGCCCGGAATGAGTCATAAGCAGCACCCCTTAGGGTGACACTAAAAATGCCAGTTTCTTCTAATTGTGCTGCCAGTAACTGAGCATACTCTTCTTCGAATAGAGAGTAGCGGCCGTCGTTGGTGTAGTCGATGGTGACG
>JBCCSO010000067.1:0-13514 GCA_039199965.1 Chloroflexota bacterium
CAAATGGTTCATCTGGCGTTGTAGGTTCAAGCTCAGCAAAACGGCCGGCCTGAAAACGCTTGTAACGATCAACCGATGGGGGCATGATCAGCAGACCGTTATTGGATAAGCTTAGCCCTTCGGCCGCTTCTACTTCAGCCACTGTATCCTCATTTATCCATGCGATGGCGCGCTCCGTTAGCCGGTACACTCCGGCGCCAACATCAGCCAACCCAAGCCAATTGAGCGGCTGTTCGATCAGAAATCGCAGCAAGCGACCTTCAACCAAATCCCAATTTTCAAAACCGGACACGTACTCTCCGGTAGCCAAGTCCCGAATGTACCAGATATCGTAATTGCCGTTCGGCCGCTGAAAATCTGGATTTTCCTTTTTAATGCGCTCAACTACCTCGCTGTGCGGCCGCCAATTAGGGTCGAGCGTGATGGCATCTAAAAGAGCTTTTCGAGCTTGCTCTGGACTATTGCTCCAGTTGCTCCCTTCGCAGCTTAAAGTAGGAACATGTTTCAATCCGTTCCAACCACACACCAGCCAGCCATTGGCAAGTTCCTGCAGTTGCCCCTCTCGCCCTTTGTGGAGCCAATCAACGGCCGCTTTGCTCGGCCGGAAACCATCTTCAGATCGCTTCAAAAATGCCAGAGCAACCCCAATCGATATCAACAAATTTAGCCGATTGGGGTCTTTGTTGATTAGATAGGGCAGAACCTGCTCAGTCTGACCGTTTTTCAATCGATTGGTTTGAGCCAAGGTCATTAACGTCACAAAATCATCCACTGCACTGGTCGCGGCCGGGGTCCACTTTTCGGGATCGCCTGCAGAAGCTTGACTCGATTTTTTGGTGGGTGCTGATCGTTTCGGCCGATTTGATATCGGGGCGGGTGAACGCTCTACACTCTGCTTTTGGTTACCTACCGGCCGGGTAGCCCACTCCGGCTCTGGCTCAGGATCAAGCTCTTCAAGCGGAACGCGCGGTATCCCACCAGATTCTTTTTCCACCTCATCCGGGTCTTCGATAAACTCTGGAGGCATCTCGTCATCATCTACCAGCTCTGGCTCTTCTGAAACGACGTTTTTCTTAGGAGGCTTTTTAATTTGGATCGGCTTTTTCCGTTTTTTGGGAGCCGCTTTCTTTTTGGGTTCTGGCTCTGGCTCTGGGTCAGGTTTTTTAGGTTCAACCGGCTCCGGCATTTGGGTCACAATGCCTTGTAACAACGCGGCCGGGATTGACTTGCCTATCCCCTTTAAATTGGTCTTCTTCTTTTCCAGTGCATCTGGCACCGCAACGTCTTCTGCATTGCTCTCTGGTCCTTCAACGTGCTCAATTGGTTCGCCATAGTCCCCATCTTCGTCCGATTCACCCTCTTCCAGCTGAGCCAGATCAAGTTTTTCAACAAACTCGCTTGGCATATAAACAAACTCAGATGATGGATCATCTCGATCAATGCCAAAATAGATCAAACCCCGATACCACAAATCTTCGGCCGAAGATTGTGGGTCAAGCCAAGGCTCTTCCCGCTCCATCGCCCCCGGCCCCATTTGGCGCACATCTCCAAACTGACGCACAAATGTTGCGCGTGACATACGCCCTTTGGCTTTCAGTAAACTTTTAACCGCCTCAATTTCCTCAGCCGGAAGGTAGGGTAGTTCAAACGCTAATTCAAGCTGCGGCAATTCGGCCGAAAGAACCGAAATGCAAGCTTTTTTATTTTTGCCCGTTAGGTCAATTTCCCACCACTCCCCAATGATGCGCAATACGACCAACTCATGATCTTGCAGGGCTTTCTTCAGTGGTTGCATCTGCTTAATTCATCTTCCAAATTTCTGCGTTGGCGTGTAGTTTCAGGTAAATGAGCCACTCTTTGGCCGTAATCTTGCCAAACTCATTGTGCATCACTCGAATATCGCTCGCGTCTTTTTCTTCGATGGCGTTTGCCAAGTTAAGTGTTTCGTCTCGGGTTACTTGGTAGATATCCTGAAGCTCATTCCAGCTCAGGCCAAACGCCGGCCGATAGCTATCATACTCTTCAATGACGGCCGTTTCTCCCAACGCAGTTTTGATCCTTCTATGTCCCCAGCGCTCAATACCAATCAAATGATTGAGCTTGCGGTAGTTGTGCTCAGTCGGCATTTTTTCCATGAGCTGCTGCATGTTTCGCTTGCCAGAAGCCTCAAGTTCGGCCGCCGCATCAGGCACAGACGTGCCTTTGCCAAGCCAGTCAAACACCATCGGAGCAACGGTTTGAATAATCCCGGCCGACTGCTTCACAATCTCTCTAGCAGACAGCCCAAGGCCAATACCCAATCCAAAAAAGAAAAATTTTGTTGATCGTTTCATACTCAATCGTTGTCATTCAAGGGGAAATAATTGTTTTTGCGTGGTTTTAGAATACGCGAATCGTAGAGTTCAATTATACCCCGTTTGTTAACCTTTGAATGGAAGTCTGATACTTGAAAAACTGATTTTGAATTGCGTGAAATTTGCGGGAACCAAATCAAAGCAAGTGTCGTTTTATCACTATCGCACCGGAAAACAGAAATGATCCGGCCGAGTTTAAAACACCTATGACCTTTTGGAGGCACCATGTTACTGAATTATATGATTTTCTGGTCAGTTGTGATGATGATGCTGGTAGGGCTTGTGCGCTTGCGTTCGCTGCACCAGTTTGCCATTATGGGTTTACTCAGTGCAGGGGTGCTTTTAATTTCGTGGATGCTGGCAAATCAGCTAGCATCTGGAACAGGATTAGATATTACACTGTTTAACCCACTCATCTACCCAGAGCTTTACATCGCGGCTGGGCCTGCAGGCTGGATGATTTTGATGGTTATGCCTTGTGGTTGGCTGGCTCCAATTTTGGGTGCAAACGCAGCTGAACGCTGGGGCTTTACTGATTAGGTAAATGAGAGTTGCTAGGATGACGAGATGATAGATGCGTTTACAAGCCCGTCATTTAATCAACTTTCAACTCTCAAATTTAGAGCGTAATTTCCAATATATCGGCCGCAAAGTCCCGCATTCGATTAACTTCCATCTTACTTAGTTTCATTGCCATGCTTAAGTAAGGCTGATTAACCGGCTGAGCAATAAATGCACGCAAATCTTCTGGGAGTTCCCGGAGCTGTTTGATCAGCTTTTGCAGTTCCTCATGTTCACGTAAAGGGCTATCAACTAGCTTATCCTGCAGCACAGAGACCGAAACAGAAAGCCCGTTAGTAATCTTTTCAGCATCGAAAACGGTTACAGCAGTTTCTCCATTTTCAAGCTGGGACAAATAAGCAGCATCCATCCCCGCATCTTTAGCCATCTCTTCGACAGACTTTCCAGCCTCTTCCCTCATCGACTTAATTTGTGCAGCAATGCCGCTTCGGCGTTTAGACAAAAGCTCACCGTAGTCTCCTACCGGATACCCTCCTAGCGTTTGATCACCCCAGAACCGCTCAAACGAGACATTCAAATACATCGACAACGCCTCAAGAAAAGGCATATCTGGAATTTGATCACCTCGTTCAATTTGTTCAAGCATTTCGGCAGAAACCCCTAAGGCTGCACCAGTTTCCGCCAGCGAACGGCCAGCATGTATGCGAGCATCACGCACCAAGACTCCCAAAATTTTAGCTCTAATTTGATCAACGTTTTCCATTCGTAACAGTTCCTAGGTGTTTGCTCTCAAGATGAACGTCTGGGCCGGACACCTTAGAGAGTAAATTAATTGACAAAAAATACTAACATATCGCGTGGGTCCCCACAAACAATCTACACGATAATTTTTCCTATACACATGACTTTTGGCTTTAAAGTCACTAAATCTGCCCACAGTTCAAGAAAAAAATTGTGCAATGCTGCAAAGCAGTTCATTCAACAGCGCTTTTTCACGATTTTTCAACCCGTTCTTCGGCCGCAAGCTGTGGCGCAAGGTTTTATGCAATTTATTCATGGTAGAATTCAGAGGTTAAAAATGCTGCGAAAATAGGTCAAAGATTAACGTTGCAATCAACAACCTGATTTTCAAAACTGACTAAAAAGGAAATTGATCCGTTTTTGAAATTGAAACGGAATGATTGTTTTATTCTTAGGCCCTTGACACACCAACCTTCACACACAAATTTAAGGGAATTTAAAAATTATCCGGACTTTTGACACTTGGTCAATTGAACATCGTGCTTACAAATCACAGCTAGATTAAAATTTAGCTGTCTCAGCTATCTTCTATGGCAAATTCCGGTCGCTCACTCATCATTACATTTTTAGTCATTGTTGCTATTTTACTTTTGGCTCTCATAGGCCTGCTTAGCTACAACATTTGGGTGCTAGGTCAACAAGACCTAATTCAGGATTCTGCAACGCTGTACTTAGTAGATAGCTCCATTCGGATGGATGAGCCTTTAGGGGATGGGGATACGACCCGACTCGAAGCAGCACAGCGCTTTGTCAGCCAGTCGGCCATTCGACTTCCAGAAACAGAAATCATTAGTGTCCATGTCTTTGGGTCAGGTGCCAGCCAAGTCGGCTGTGAAGATACCTTCACGCTGGTTCCGCTTTCCGCCGGGAACCAAACCGCAGTGGTTAACAGAGTAGGTGGGTTACAAGCAGCTTCACCCGATGCAGCGCTTGTCAAGGCTGCTTTAGAAGCGATTGAAGAGCTGGTAGATACCCAGCCGGAGTTTTCCGGTCTTGTTCAGCTTATCATCGTTACCGGCGGGGATGGCACCTGTAATGATGATTTAGAGCAGATTATCCGGACTGCTAACTTTTATGGTCTTGACCTAGAAATTATTTTTGTGCCGGTTAATTCAAATCGGGAAGCGGGAGAAGGAATCACCATCCCATCGATTTTAGGTGCACAAGAGATAGCCATCGTTGATGAAGCAGGCATTGATATCGTCATCGATTTAATCAATTCAGAGGCAACGCCTGCGTCTCTTATAACCGATCAGTCAACGGCCGAGCCCACTGAGGAGATTGGGACACCCACTCCGCCCATTCTTGAGGTGGCTGAGTTTACGGACACGCCAACGCCAACCTCTGAACCCACTGACACACCGGCTCCAACCAGCACGCCAATCCCCCCCACAGCCACAGACGTGCCTGAAAATACGCCAACCATCCCAGCTCTCAACCAAACGGTAACACCTGTAGAAACACCTGACGGTACACCGACAGCCACCTTGCTACCAAGCCCAACAAGTACAGCCACGGACACGGCCGTCCCGACGCCGATTCCCACAAATACGCCAACGCAAGCACCCAATCAACCTGCACCTACGGCAACGAGCGTCCCAGCTACACCGCTACCAACCAATACTCCTTCAAGTGCTGTCCCCACCCCGGTTGAACCAACTCAAGAGCCAGCCTCCAGTCGGATCGCGGTATCTGATGTGATTGTCAATGAATCGGTCGGAACAGCGTTTGTGGTCTTGACCAGACGCGATGTGAACAGCAGGTCGGTCCTGATCAATTACGACACCTTGAACGGTACAGCCTTAGCTGGGCAAGATTATGTAGCCGCTAGCGGTCAGGTGACGTGGACCGGCGGCGAAGGGGGAGAAAAGTCAGTGGTGGTCCAAATTTTGGATGATCAGGTTCTTGAATCAAGCGAATCATTCAGCTTTGTCCTGTCTAACCCTGTCAACGCTGAGTTCGATGACAACACGGCCGTCATCACCATACAAGACAATGAGTCAGGAGATATTCTGATTAATCCAACGCTGATTTCTGTAAGCGAAAGTGCTGGAACAACGAGCGCAGCCATCACGCTAAACGGACAGCCAAACGGATCAGTCTCAGTCAATTTATCATCATCCAATCCTGATCTGTGCAGGCCCGCATCACCGATCACGCTAGACAGCAGCAATTGGTCAAGCGGTGTACCCATTGTAGTAACCATTGTTGACGACTTTGACACAAACACAGCCGGCTTGGCAAGCTGCACAATCCAAACTTCAGCATCTACTTCAAGCGATCCAAACTTTAACGGGGTGAACCCGGTCGACATAACGGTGCAGGTTATTGATAATGATGCCATCTATGTTGATCAATCGTGCCCTGATGCGGACGGAAACTCAATTTGTGATGACGGCATCCGTTTCCGCACGATTCAGTCCGCAATTGACAACGGATTTTCGACTGGCGCGCTCAATATCATTGTAACCACCGGCCCACACACAGAGTCCGGCATCCGTGTTAACAAAAACATCAACCTAACCAGTTCAGGCAATCTTGTACTGCAAGCGGCTGGGAACGCCAACGCTGCGACTGATCGGATCATGACAATTGAAGGATCAGTGACTGCCTCACTATCAAACATGGTGCTACAAAACGGCAGCGTCAACAGCGGAGATGGTGGTGCCATTTTGGCGGAAGGGGCTCTAACACTCAACAATGTAACTATTCAAAACAATCGGGCGGCCGATTCTGGTGGTGCCATCGCCAGTAGCAGCACCCTTAATATCAACAATAGCCAATTCGCCAACAACAGTGCGGGTAACTGTGGTGGTGCCATCCGTATTCGACAAAGCAGCAGCGCCGAACTAGAGGTTGTTACCTTTACCAGCAACCAAGCCAATTCAGCTGGAGCCCTATGTGTAGATGGCTTACTCAATCACAGAAATGGAAATTATTCAGGAAATATCGCTACATCAAACGCTGGAGCTATGTTGATCAACACCCAAGGTGAATCTGAAATTTCCAACATTACCCTGTCTAACAACCGTGGCGCAAAAGGGGGTGCTATCTACATCAGCGGCGGGAGTGCCTTAAAAATTGGTGGTGCTACGCTCAGTTTCAACCAGTCGACGACTGGATCAGGCGGTGCCATTCACACAGATGGGGACTTGTCAGTCTTTAATGTAACTATCTCTGGAAATCAGTCAGGCTCAGGCGCGGCCGGTGTACACAATGACGGCGGGATTGTAAATCTATTTAGTGCCACAATCGCTTTTAACACCTCACTTGGAGGCAGCCCGTCCGGTACCTTTGGGACGATGACGCTAATCAATACGCTTCTTGACGCAAACACAGGTGGAGACTGCTCGGGCTCGCTTGATATCTTCTACAGCCTGATCGGCAGCGTGCCTAATTCATGCATCGTTGATGAAAATGGAACGGTCAACCAGCTCGGTGTTTCGGCCGGATTAGCTAGCCTCACAAACAATGGTGGTGATACTGAAACTCACTTACCCGCCAATCCCGGCCCAGCTATTGACACTGGATCACCAGATGGCGGTTGCTTAGGGTTTGACCAAAGAGGGGTAAATCGATCAGATCGTGGGGCAGGCTGTGATATTGGTGCGGTTGAACGCTAATGCCACATGAAGCATGAATATAGATAGCTGGAAGCTCTTGACATAGCTACCAGCCTGTGTCTTGTTGAAATTTCCTAAAAATTGACAAAACGCCAGCCTAAATTAACTTCTCACAAATTTTTTGAGGAAGCAAATTGCTTTAGGGGTTGCCCCTCGTGGTCACCTACGAGAGACGTCCCTACGGTTCGAATCTTAGCTATTTGGCGATTTGATTACTAAATTACGGCTGTTCGATTATTAAGTTATCAAATCGAACCACGTGGAGCCTCTCCTCAAAATTGGTCGTCAGCACCCCAAATGCCCCTTCTCGTGGGGCCTCATCGCGACTTGAAAGCACAAGAGAATCATCGATAAAGAATTCGATTGTATCTTCTACACACTGAAGCCCTAGCCGATGTGTAACAAGATCTGTGACCTGTAGCGCTTCAGGAATTTCTACAGAATCTAGGAAGGTTTGTTCCTGATTTTCAACTTTTATTGTGACAGCAGATTGGAGCCCATTCGCTTGCTCAATATACACACCGATGAAATCTCCATTAGGCTGAAGGCGACAGACTAAACCGATCTGGTAAGTGGTTGCCCGGCTTGATTGGAGAAGTTCGATATCTAGTCTACCGTCTGCCACAATCGGCTGGTCATCTGGCGTCCACAGCTTTGTTTCCACCGTATTCAGTTGAATTTGGAGCGCACCCCCAACAAACGCTACACCATCATCTAAGTCACCCGGCAGCGTCTCCGTTTCAAACCGATCTTGATAAATGAGTTTTTCGTTTACGGGTGCCTCAAGTACTTGAGATGCTATTGGCTCCTCCACACTGGTAGAGACGGGAGTTGGATCATTTGCGATCGACCCAAACGGGTTGGCAAAAATAAACCAGATAATGAGTGTAGCAATAAACGTCATTAGCAAGACCAACAGAGCAAGCAAAATAACTTGCCACCGGTAAAAGTTTTGGCGCGCAACCCGATCTTTTGTCGTCTCGATTTCTGGAGAGCCAACAGTAATAATTGGCTGCTCTGAAGATGGCCGTCTTTCTGACGGCCGTACCGGCGCATCTGGATTGCGACTTGCATACTGCAGTAATTGGCCAAACTGCCCAGCCGTTTGCGGCCGATTTTCCGCTTTCTTCGACATGCCCCACTGAATCAGCTCTGCAATCGATGGCGCAATTTTAGGGTTAAATTCGCGCGCATTCGGCACCGGCTCATTGATCTGTTTGATCATGACTGCGACAGGGGTATCCGCAACATAGGGTTTGTAACCGGTCAGCAGTTCAAATAGCGAAACAGAAAGTGAGTAAATGTCAGCCCGACCGTCTAAGTCTTCTCCTCTGGCCTGCTCTGGCGAAATATAAGCCGCACTGCCTAGCCCACGACGCTGCCCATCAGCCGGAAACACCGCGAGCCCAAAATCAGACAGGTAGACAAACCCATTGTTATCCAGAAGCATATTTGATGGTTTGACATCTCGGTGCAAAATTCCACGAGCGTGCGAAAAATCAAGTGCTTCTGCAATGTTCGTTATCGACTGAATCACCTTATTTTGATCCGGTCGCTTCCCGTTACGCACCCAATCAGCTAAGCTTCCTCCCTCCAGTAAACGCATGACTAAGTAAGGCTGATTTTCAGACGTACCAAAATCATACACAGGCAAAATGTGGGGATGCTCCAATGAAGCGATAATTTCCGCTTCACGGCTGAACTGGTTAAACCAGTCGGCTTTATTGGAGGAGATGAGTTTGAGGGCAACTTCCCTATCCGTATCAAGTTGCCTTGCGCGATAGACCTTACTCATTCCCCCCTGCCCAGATATATCTAAAATTTGATAACCGGCAATTTCAGGAAATTGAGACATTTAACAATGCTAATTTTTCGACTGTATGGCGTTATTCAAGATCACTTAGATCAATTCTGTGTATGATACCTGTAGATTCTGATGCAACCCACAAATATGCGCAACCTTCGCCGCAATCCTCAATTACCATTGATGATGGTTTCTCGACCCCATCAAGCAGACTGCCAATGTAGGAGCCATCGCTTTGCTCATAGGCGGCAATCTCATTGTCATCTCGGGCAACAAGCCAGACAACACCGTCATGCATATCAATATCCAGCGGCAGGCTTCCAGTCCGGACAGATTGGAGCAATTCCCCACTGTCCGCATCAATTTCGATGAGTTGATTGCTGCGATTAAAGGCGGCCCAAAGCGAATCACCAAACGGGTCACCGATCAGTGAAATGAGCTGATTGGCTTCTATTGAAAGTGGCACGTCTAAATCAAACTCTCGCTGATCAATGTTAAATCGTCTAAGGCGTGCTTCTCCCTCTAAAGCCACCCACAAATTACGATCAATTTGGTGGATTGCACCAGCCACGGTACCGGCCGTGTACAAAGCCAATTCCTCTCCACTTTCAGAGAGCTCAATCAAATCTTGACCAGATGTGATCCAAAATGATCCATCAATAGCAATTACATCGGCTGGAATATATGGGAAATTTATCGTTCGAGGTTCGGAACCGTCTAGAGGAACGCTGATCAAACCCTGTGACAACTGACGGCCGACCAAGAGCTCATCATCAGTGGCTCTAATAAACAGCGGACGAGTGCCAACAGGAACCTGCCCCAGAATTGATCCACAAAGTGACTCATCCGCAGCACAATCGGTGCGCAACTTGAGCACCTCTTCCGCATCATGAGCAATCACCCACACATTTCCATTCGCATCAACCTCTAAGTCCCTTGGCGATTCAGCAATGTTCACCGGGTTAACTTCAAGCTGTAGCTCTCTTGGTATCAAGTTTTGGAAGGCCCAAATTCCACCGTAGATTAAACCACCTATGACTGCAACACCCAGAGCCAAAATCGATAATAATCGGTAAGGGATGTTGAAAGCAGGAGCCCGTTGAATGCTTTTTACCGTAGGATCTTCCTGCTCAATGTCATCCTTCTCGGCCGTGACCCCTTTTTCTGTGCGTTCGCTTGAATCGGCCGGGATGGTGTTCCCCTCTTGCGTCAGTTCTGGCGGGCGATCAGCGATATACGGGACCCAAGACAGGCGAATAGGATGGAGAATACCCGTCAAGTCATCCGCAAATTCCCGGCCGGTCTGATATCGCTCATCAACATCCTTAGACAAAACTTTGTAGAAGACCTGATCAAGTTCGCGAGGCAAATCTGGCTGAAGTGAGCTAACGGCTGGTATAGGATCTGAAATCTGTTTCAGCACCGTCTCCATAGGGTTTTGACCAGAGAAGGGCGGATAGCCAACCAACAGTTGAAACATGATAATGCCCAAAGAATAGATGTCGGTCCGGCCGTCGAGCTTCATCCCCCTAACCTGCTCTGGAGACATATATTCTGGCGTTCCAGAAATACCTTCATCTGTGCGGGTCAAATCATATGAACCTGACACCGGCTTAGCCAAACCAAAGTCAGCCAAATATGCATTTTGTCTTTCATCTAAAAAAATGTTCGATGGCTTTAAGTCTCGGTGAATGATCCCTTGTACATGTGCATAATCCAGAGCAGTAACGATTTGGTCCACCACTTTTAGAATACGCTCTAAATTTAGCTTACCCTGCTGAAAATACTCCCGCAATGTCCCACCGCTCATGTGGCGCATGACAATGAAAGGCACCCCAAACTCATTTCCAAACCCGTAGACCGGTACGATATGCGGATGCTCCAACCGGGTGACCATGAAGACTTCCCGCTCAAATCGGGCGACTGTGTCAGGATTCTCACTGTCCACTTCAGGCAAAAACTTAATTGCAACCTGTCGATTCATTGATTCTTGGAAAGCCAAAAAGACCTGGCCCATACCACCAGTTGCAATTTGACTTTCCAAAACGTATTGATCAACTTTCTGGCCCGGCGCAAACCGGGTATTTTGCAATTCGTTCAATTTTTTGCCTTTCTCTAGAACTGAAGAATTGTCTCGGTAGAATAACCTCTAGACTGTGATTTCAACGATGAAATCCCTGAAAAAAGTATACCGCAAACATATTCCTACGTTATACAGTATTTGACTCTCGCATCGAAACGTTGAAATTAGCTATCCTACTTTCCACACAGTCGCTCAGAGTAGAATCTTAAGACAGAGATTTACACCAGACAACTATAGAGACGTGAAATTATGGTTTCCGTTTCTGGTACTTTGGTATTTTTAAGTTTCTACTCACCCCAAAACAATCAAGTTTTTTGATTTTTGACCCCTCCTCAGTGTTGTAAAAATAGCTGATCTAATTTGCTGGCTAAATGGCCAAGCTTCTTGTTTCCCCTACACGTTCAAATTGTAATAGGGGCGTTCCCTGATGGCAACGCCCCTGCTATTACCATTTTAGTTAGTTGCCGAGACGACTACTTAAAACTATTCGGCCGATGCTAGTTTAATGCACAGCGCAACCACTTCCATCGCCTTTTCTACTTCAGCCAGCGGCGGCCGACTAGGAGCTAGTCGAATATTTTTGTTATGTGGGTCTACGCCACCGGGATAAGTTGCCCCAGCCGGGGTTAGGGCCACACCCAACTCTTTCGCCAACTCAACCACCCGGCTAGCCACAGGTTTTGCCGTATCCAAACTAATAAAGTAACCACCTTTGGGCTCCGTCCAGGTAGCAAGCCCAGAATCACCTAGCTGCTCAGAAAGAACTCTGTGTACCGCGTCAAATTTTGGCTTTAAAATGTCTGCATGCTGCGCCATCAGCCCATCAATGCCACCATTAATGGTTTGAAAAAAACGTACGTGACGATACTGTTCAATTTTGTTTGGCCCGATAGTAGTTAGCCCAAACCATTTTGAAAAGTAAGCCACATTGTCCACACTTGTTGCCATGAACCCGATACCCCCACTAGCGAAGGTCACCTTTGATGTTGATCCGAACAGAACCACCCGGTTTGGATTACCGGCCTCTTTGGCGGCCGTCAGCAAGTTGAGTGGGATTGTCTTGTCATTGGGGTCTAAGTGATGGACGGCATACGCGTTGTCTGCAAAAATCATGAAGTCTGGTGCGGCCGTTGGCATGCTCACTAAGCGGCGGACAACCTCATCAGAAATAGAGTCACCGGTTGGGTTGCTGTAAACCGGTACGAAGAAAATGCCTTTGATCGAAGCGTCTTCAGCCACCAGTTTTTCCACCGCTTCAATATCTGGACCGGTGGGGGTGATATCGACAGGCACCAATTCAAAGCCCAATGCTTGAGCCAGTTTAAAGTGGCGGTCATAACCGGGGATGGTAACAATGAGTTTTGGATTCTCTTCAATCCAAGGTTTAGGACTGCCATTCACACCTTTAAGCAGTGCCCAAGTCATAGCCTGATTCATGATCGATAAACTTGCATTGTTGGCCACAATCATTTCTTCTGCGGCCACGCCCAGCATTTCTCCGAAGAGAGCCCGTGCTTCGGGTAAACCAGCAACGCCCCCCGGATAGTTACGTATCTCAATACCTGAGGGGGTAACTGTTTCTTCGCCTGACACAATCGTGAGCATGTCATTGGAAAGATCAAAATTTTCATCGGCCGGTTGGCCACGAGTCATTGCTAGCTTTAGGTTGAGCACTTTATACGCTTCAAACTGCTCTTTCAATTCTTGAATATCGCTCATGAGATTTCCTTTCTTTTCTGTTTCACAAGGGTTGTGGAAGATGGGGCAAACTGCGCCGCAAATTATAAGCTGATGCATTTAAACATGCTGAAACGTTTACATTGATAAAAGAGGGGCTGATAGCGCACATATACTTCCACTCTTTTTTAATTAATATGAACCCCTTTTTCATCTCATCATTCCATCAGCTTTTATCTATTTTTAGTCATCGTGTGGTATTTTCAGTGATCTTGATCCAACCCTGAAAAATAAATATCCAAATCAATCGCCCTAGGGTTGGCTGTAAGGCGATTTTGAGCGTTTATTTGGATAATTTTTCTCGCGAATCGTCTTGAAACATGATTTATATTCCTGACATCCCTATGATTGACTTTGTGGCACAACAGGCTGCGAAAGACAAATTAACGGTTGAAGGTGAGCCAACACAGCATCAGGCGCTAGCCGTACGCCTTGCCACTATTCGAGGCTCAGTTGATCTCAACTTTGATCACAAACATATTGTGCTCATTGCGGCCGATCAGGGACACTCCGCTGCCCATCCTGATCAAACGGTCGAACAGCTGGAAGCGATTGTGTCTGGCACGGCCGAAATCAACCGATTGGCCGAC